>PFFW01000112.1 GCA_002781745.1 Rhodospirillales bacterium CG15_BIG_FIL_POST_REV_8_21_14_020_66_15 | reverse complement strand
TTGTGGCGCAGGTCCTTGACCTGGTCCTTGAAACACTGGGCGGCGCGCTCGTACAGGTGCGGGATATGCGGCACGGGGTGCAGCAGGTCGCCCAGGTGGAGGACGAAATCGACCTCGCGCGCGTTCAGGTCGCGCACCACGTGGCGCATGCGGGCATTGGCCAGCTTGTTGACCTCGAACGGCGAATTGCACTCGGTTTCGCCCTGGTTCAGGTGCGTGTCCGTGATGACCGCGTAGGTGAAAAGCCGTTTGCCCAGCGTGTCCGTCGTCATGTTCGTGGAACCTCCCGCGTCGTCGAATAGTCGGCCGCTCATCGCGATCATGGCAATGGGAAAGAATGGGGCACAGGGCCAATTGCCGAGGACGGATTGTCCTTTACGGGCCCGGGATCAGCGGCGCTTCGCCGCCTGGACCGTGACTTCCAGGCGATCGAGGAAGCGCGAGCGGTCGGCCTTGGAAAACGGACGGGGGCCGCCCGTGATCTCGCCCGTTTCGCGCAGGCCCTGCATCAGATTGCGGCCCGCAAGGGCCATGCCGATGCCGTCCGGGGTGAAGGGCTCGCCGTTGGGCTTCACCGCCTGCGCGCCCTTTTCCAGGCAGCGCGCGGCGAGCGGAATGTCGTTGGTGACGCAGACGTCCCGGGACCCGATTCGCTCGGCGATCCAGTCGTCGGCGGCGTCGGCCCCCCGTGCGACGATCACGACCTCGACCATGGGGTCGCGGACCGGGCGGATACCGCCGTCGGACACCAGCCAGGTCTTGACGCCGTGGCGCGCGGCCACGCGCAGGACCTCGTCCTTCACCGGACAGGCGTCCGCATCGACGTAGATTTCGACCATGGCTTCGTCCTTGGTGGCTCCGGCCGCCATCCTAGGCCATGGGGCCGGGACCGCAATCACGTCTTAGGATTGCCGCGACAGGTCTGCTAATCTCGGCCCCATGACGGGTGGATTGCGACCACGATTGGGGATTTCGGCAACCCTGGCGGCAACCCTGGCGCTGACCGCGCCGGCCGGCGTCCGGGCGGCGGAAGGGGACAGCCAGGACGACGGGCGTCCCGGCACCTTCGTCCTGCAGGTAGAGAACGACCTGTTCGGCGGCGGCACCGACCAGTACTACACCCAGGGCGTCCAGGTTACCTTCGTTCCCAAGGACAAGTGGGAGCCCCAGTGGTTCAAGGATCTCATGGGCATGATCCCGGGGGTCGACCTGGACGGGCAGTCGACCTACGTGGCCGCCCTGGGCCAGCAGATGTTCACGCCCGAAGACACCACCCGCACCGATCCCGACCCCACGGACCGACCCTATGCAGGATGGCTGTTCGGGTCGGTCGGCGCGATCGTCGAGAAACCCGAGTCCAATCTTCTTCAGAACGTGTCGTTGGACCTGGGCATCGTCGGGCCGGCGTCGCTCGCCGGCTATACCCAGCGCCGCTGGCATACCCTGATCAATGTCGGCCTGCCGCGCGGCTGGGGCAAGCAGCTCAGCAACGAACCGGGGGTGGTGCTCAGCTATCAGGCCCGCCTGCGCCAGGAAATCCTGGGCCCGGACAATTTCCTGGAACTGGACATGACACCCACGGCCGGGGTCGCGCTGGGCAACGTGCTGACCCAGGGCACGGTGGGGGCCTCGGTCCGCCTGGGCCAGAACCTGGGCCTGACCTACGGCGCCCCCTTCATCCGCCCGTCGCTGCCGGCCACCGCCATCGTGCGCAGGAAGGGCCAGTTCGGCTGGAACCTGTTCGCCGGCGTCGAAGGCCGCGCCGTGGCGCGCAACATCTTCCTGGACGGCAACACCTTCAGCGACAGCCGCAGCGTCGACAAGAACAACTTCGTCCTGGATTTCCAGGGCGGCATCGAATTCACCATGGGCTACGCCCGCCTGTCGTTCACGCAGATCTTCCGGACCCGCGAGTTCCAGGGCCAAAGGGTGCCGAGCCAGTTCGGTTCCATCTCCCTGTCGGCCATCTTCTGACGGCGCGCCGATGTTCCTCAGCGTGTTCGACATCTTCAAGATCGGCATCGGTCCGTCCTCCAGCCATACGGTCGGCCCCATGCTGGCCGCCCGACGGTTCGTCCGGCGCATGGAACGGCAGGGAACCCTGGCGGAGGTCTCCCGCATGCGGGCGACGCTTTACGGCTCCCTCGCCTTCACCGGCAGGGGCCACGCCACGGACCGGGCGGTCATCCTGGGCCTCATGGGCGAGACGCCGGACGCGGTCGATCCCGACGCCGTCGGCGGCATGATCGCCCGCCTCAATGAGGCCAAACGCCTCAGGCTGGCCGGCGGCCCGGAAATCGCCTTCGATCCCGCGACTGACATCGTCTTCGACTACGGACCGCCGCTGCCGGGCCATGCCAACGGGATGATCATGGCGGCCTGGATGGGCGGTGGCGACCCGGCACGGCCGCCGGACAAAGAGCGCGCCTACTACTCCATCGGCGGCGGCTTCATCGCCACGGACGACGAATTCGCGGCGGCAACCGAAACCGCCGACGTCGCCGGAAGCGAATCCGAGAACGTGCCCTATCCATTCGCCACGGCGGCGGAAATGCTGGCGATGGGCGCCGCCTCGGGCCTGAGCGTGGCCGAGATGAAGCGAGCCAACGAGTTGAGCCACATGGATGCGGCGGCCCTCGACACGGGCCTGGACCGCATCTGGGCCGCCATGAATGCCTGTATCGAACGCGGCGTCGCGCAGTCTGGCGAGCTTCCGGGCGGGCTCAAGGTCAAACGCCGTGCCAAGGCGATCTGGGACGGCCTGCAGGCGGACAAGAGCCGCAACTTCCGCCTGGAACACACGGTGATGGACTGGATCAGCGTCTACGCCCTTGCCGTCAACGAGGAGAACGCGGGCGGCGGGCGCGTCGTCACGGCGCCGACCAACGGGGCGGCCGGGATCGTACCCGCCGTCGGGCGCTACTACCTGGACTTCTGCCCCGGAGCGTCCATCGCCGGCATCCGCGACTACCTGCTGACCGCCGCCGGGATCGGCGGCATCATCAAGGCCAACGCCTCGATCTCGGGCGCCGAGGTCGGCTGCCAGGGCGAGGTCGGGTCGGCCAGCGCCATGGCGGCGGCGGGTCTGGCGGCGATCCTGGGCGGCACCAACGCGCAGATCGAGAACGCCGCCGAGATCGCCATGGAGCACCACCTGGGCATGACCTGCGACCCGGTGGGCGGCCTGGTGCAGGTGCCCTGCATCGAGCGCAACGCCATGGGGGCGGTCAAGGCGATCAACGCGGCTTCGCTCGCGCTCAAGGGCGACGGCACCCATTTCGTGCCGCTCGACGCCGCCATCGAAACCATGCGCCAGACCGGCGCCGACATGCATTCCAAGTACAAGGAAACGTCGGAGGGCGGACTGGCGGTCAACCTGACGGCCTGCTGAAGACATCCGATCCATAAAAGAAGAAACTGGAGGAAACGACCATGCGCTTGGCGATCATCGACGACTATCAGTCGGTCTGGGGCAGGTTCGTGGACTGGCGGGAACTGGAGGGCGTCACCGTCGTGCCGTTTCGCGACCACGTGTTCGATGAGGATGAACTGATCGCGCGCCTGGGCGATTTCGACGCCGTGCTGCGCATCCGCGAGCGCACGGAATTCCCGCGCCGCGTGCTGGACGCCCTGCCCAGGCTCAAGCTGATCCTGGCCACGGGCATGCGCAACGCCCGGTCCATCGACCTGAAGGCGGCGGAGGAAAGGGGCGTCACCGTCGTCGCCACCCAGGTCCACCACGCGACGACGGTGGAGGTCGTATGGCTGCTGCTGCTGTCCCTGTTCAGGGACTTCACCGGCGAGGTCGCGTCGTTCCGCGCCGGCGGCTGGCAGCGCGGCCTGGGGGCCGGGCTCGACGGCAAGGTGCTGGGCATCGTCGGCCTCGGCCACATGGGCCGGCCCGTGGCGCGGATCGCCCAGGCCTTCGGCATGACCGTCATCGCCTGGAGCCCCAACCTGACGGCCGAGCGGGCGGCACCCCACGGCGTCGAGGCCGTCGCCAAGAAGGACCTGTTCCGCCGCGCCGACGCGGTGACCATCCACATGCCGCTGTCTGACCGCAGCATCGGCATCGTCGGCGCCGAGGACATCGCGGCCATGAAGCCGACGGCCTTCCTGGTCAACACCTCGCGCCCGCAGCTTGTCGACGAGGATGCCCTGATCGCGGCCCTGCAGGCGCGGCGCATCGGCGGCGCGGGGCTCGACGTATACGGCGTGGAGCCGTTGCCCGAAGACCACGTCTACCGCTCCCTGCCCAACGTGGTGGCGACGCCGCACATCGGCTTCGTGACGCAGGAGAACTACGAGATATTCTTCCGCCAGAGCTTCGAGAATCTGAAGGCCTACCTGGACGGCACGCCGGTCCGCGTCATCGATCCGGCCAATCCCTATCTGCCCGATGCGCCGTTGGCCGACACCGCGCCCGGCGACGTGACGTGATTCGTCGCGAAACCCGAGCGGCCGACTGCCGCGAAGGCCGTTTTGCGCAAATTAGATTGCGTTCAGAACCGGGCCAGGAACCCCCCGTCCACCGCCAGCACCTGGCCGGTGACGTAGGACGCCGCGTCCGATACCAGGAACCGCACGGCGCCGGCGATTTCGGCGGGCTGCCCCCAGCGGCCGAGCGAGGTGCGCCGGGCCAGCCAGCCCGCGACCTCTGGATCCCCGACCATGGCGCGGTTGGCCTCGGTCGCGAAATAACCGGGGGCGACGGCGTTGACGGTGATGCCGTCGGGGCCGAGTTCGGCGGCAAGGGCCCGCACCAGGCCCGTCAGCCCAGCCTTGGACGCCGTATAGGCGGCGTCGCCCGCGCGCGCGATGTGGCCGGCGATGGACGTGACGTGGACGATGCGGCCCCGGCCCTTGGCCCGCATCTGCGGCGCGGCGGCGCGGGACAGAGTGAAGCCGGCGACCAGGTTGACCTCCAACAGGTCGCGCAGGGCCCGGGCGTCCAGGTCTCCCAGCGGCCGGCGGTCGCGGGCGCCGACGCAGTTCACCAGGATGTCGAGGCCCCCGCCCCCGTCGTCCAGGTCGCCGATGGCGGCCAGGGAGGCCGCTTCGTCCGTCACGTCGAAGGGCAGCGGCCGGGCCCGGCCGCCGGCCGCCGCCACGGCGTCGCAGGCGGCGTCGAGCGCCGGCACATCGCGCCCGCCCAGATAGACCAGCGCCCCGCCTTGGCCCAGGGACTTGGCGATCTCCAGGCCCAGGCCGCGGCCGGCGCCGGCGACGAGCGCGGTGCGTCCGGTAAGGTCGAACGGGGCGGCGGGGTCGGACATTTCGGATCCTCGGGCAGGGGACGGCAACGGATTGTCGGCGAGCCTACCTTACGGATGACCAAATTGTGAGCCCGGTTCCACTTGCAAAGGGCACATTTTGCACCCAAGCTATACCGGTTAAGTTCGTTGGGCGGGGACGATCACTCTTTTTGCAAGGAGACGCCCCAACAGATGACCGGATTTTTCGAGACCCTGATCCGTCCGGACAAGGAAGAGCTGGACAACATGGACCGGCAGGAAGTCGGCCGCGCGGCCAACATCCTGCAGGTCGGGGAATTTCAGCTTCTGCAACTCGCGTACTTCGAATGGCACAACCAGGACCTGCCAGACAGCCTGGTTCACCGCCTGTTCTACGATTACATGATCCACAACGAGGTGCCCCACTGGGCGCGTCATTACGCGCGCCAGATCATCCGCCTGGACGAAGCCGGAAGGATCGCCGGCAACGACGAGCGCTACCACCGCTACGACTACGACTACGGCCCCAAGGCACCGCCCCATGGGATCAAGAAGTTCTTCGTGGCGGCGGGGATCGTCGTGCTGATCTTCGGCGGCGGTGTGGCGGGCGCGATCATGTCGACGGGTACGGCGGCGACACAGTTCCCGCCCTACGTGTCGGAAAAGGAAATGCGCGCCGCGGCGACGCCCGACGAGTTGATCCACCTGAAGACGATCCGCACGGCGGTCCCCTGACCGCCGCCGCGGGGGGCCGCAGGGCGTCCGACGGATGACGCCCTGCGGGGTGTTTGTGCGCTTGCCTAATGGGGTGGGCGCCTATACCTTCCGTCCATGTTCTTGGAAATGGGATTGCCGGCCGAGTTGGAGCCCCTCGTCAACATCGTCTTCCTGGTGGTGACGGGGGCGATTGCGCTGCACAGCATCCGCTACCGCGACGAAGAGGGGAAACAGGACTTCGTGCGCCTGCTGTTCGGCTCCATCGCCGCCGTGTTCTTCTTCCTGGTGCTGTTCCAGGACGTCCTGGGCGTCGTAAGGTTCAGCTGACCCGTCCTTCGGAAAAACCCGAACTATCATCCTGAGATCCTGCCCAAGCAGGCGCGTCACGGCTTGTGCATGCGCTGCAGTTCGTCCTTTTCAGGCAGGCGCAAAAGGCGCCGGTCCTCGGGCAGTTGAAGCTGCTTGTACAGGTATTCCGCCCGGTCGCGGATCGAGGACGGCTTTTCGTCGTGATAGAGCAGGCGGTCGATGATGCCGGGGCCCTCGACGGTCTCCGCGTCGACCTTCAGGGATTCGATGTAATCGGACAGCGCCTGCTCGTACCGGCCCTGGGTGTCATGGACGATGCCCCGGTTCCCGTAGGCGGCGGCCAGCGCGCCGCGCCCCGTGGGGTCGTCCGGATCGATGTTATTGCGCAGGAACTCGATGGCGTGGGTCAGGACCTTCTCCGCAGCGTCATAGCGCTGCAGCTGGATCAGCGCCGCCGCCTTGCCCAAAAGGGCGCCCCGGTGATTGGGCTGGACCGCCAAGGCCTGGTCGAAATCATCGATAGCCTTTTCGTACTCGCCGCTCGACAGATGGATGTCGCCCTCGCGGACCTGGAAATCGCCCGCCGGCGTGTCGATGAAGGTGCCCCAGAACGACCATACGCCGAACATGACGAAGGTCAGCATGGCCAGGTAAATGATGAAACGTCTGAGAACGCGGGGGTCGGACAAGCTTGCCATGAGGGCTATTTGAACCAGGTCTGAACGTAAAAATAGGAGAACACGAAACACAGCACGGCCGCGGTGATGCCGGCGCGCCGCAGGAGGCGTTTCCGTTCGGTTTCGTCGACGTTTTCCTCGCCGCCTTTCTCAACGGCCCGGCGCACGGTCAGCACCCAGATCAACCGGCGCACGGGCAGGAACAGGGCGGCCATGAGGGCGATCGTCCATAGCCATCGGTACTCGGGGGTGAAGAGGCTTTGCATGTTGATTAGGTACTTGGAATGTTGCCGTTTTTTTTAGCTCCCTGCGTGGACGGATCATAACAAGGATCAACGACAATCATCCAAGCTTTTTGCGGCGAGAAATGGGCGGCGACGTAAAAAGAGCGATTTGATCGGAAGGCGGAGGGCGGGCGCGGTCGCGAAACGGACAGGACGCCCGAAAAGAAATCGGGGGAAGGACCGAAGCCCTTCCCCCGACCGGGTTCCTTTACGGATCAGCGAACCGATCAGTCGGGCGTGGGCCCGTGAGCGGTAACGCTGTCACCGATGTCGTCCACCAAGGCTTCGATCTCGCGATCGGGAACCGTGGACATCTCCATCTTGTAGGCCAAGAACCACATCATGAAGACGCCCAAGGCCCACCAGATGATCTGCCAGGCCCAGATGGACGGGATGCCGAAGGTCCAGTTCTCGTAACCGGCGTTCGGAGCACCGAAGATATCGTTGCCGATAACGGCGCCCGGGCCGATGCCGAAGAACAGCCAGATGAGCGTGATGCCCCACGCGACGGGGACCAGGCCCTTCTTGGATTCCGGCAGGGAGGCATGCTCACGCAGGAAGTTGTGATACTTCATGCGATGCTGCATGGCCCCTTCGTCCTGCGTC
>PFFW01000040.1:33506-56468 GCA_002781745.1 Rhodospirillales bacterium CG15_BIG_FIL_POST_REV_8_21_14_020_66_15 | reverse complement strand
CACCTGCCAGCGCCGACGCGGGACGCCGACGAGGGCTTCCTGCGCGGGATCGAGCGGGGGCAGAAACGCCTCAACGGCCTGGCCGGCGGCGGCCTGTTCGTCGACGGCATCGCCAAGCCCTGGGGCCCTACCGAAATCCTCAGCCAGCGGGCCGTGACCGCGGGCAGGATGAAGCCGCCCGCCGACGCAACAGGCAGAGAAGGGGACGCCACAGCGCGACTAATTGTAAACACGGCGAACGATCGGATTGACGCGATCATCACCAACAAACCCGCAATTTTCGAAATTCGTGACAACCCTAAGGCCGATGCCGGCGATCCCTGGTATGCATCTCCAAGTGTTGGGAAGACATCAGTGCTGAATTACGGGAAACTCTTGAACAAGGAGTCTGAAAAACAAGGCGTTGATCCCGACCTGCCGAAGGCAATCGTTTTCGCGGAGAATGCAAGAGGCCACTATTTTGGGTTGGCGAAGACTGCCGAAGGCTTCGGCGCCGCAAAGACGATCTTGCCGATGAACATCAACCCGAGAACCTGGACCGGCCTTGGAATTGACGCATTATCTGCGCATGATCCTGCCACCAACATCCGGGCCGGCGTGACCTTGATCAAGCGGATAAGTGATCGGATCGTCAATCCGACAGCTGCGAAAATTGCATCCGTTTGGAACTTCGCAGGCCGAGAGAACGTCAACGACTTTGGTGCCTACGTTGGCCGGATTTATCGGGAAAAACCGCGGGCTAAGTAGGGAAAGGACGGCCGCGTTGGGGATCAGACGGGAAGCGGGCAGCATTGTCCTGGCACCGGTTTGTACCGTGGCGATTGCGGCCATTCCTGTCTTCTTGATTCTCGCAGCGTCTGATGGCGCCGAACCGCGAGGTCTGTGCGAATTCGTCGCGGGCTCGACCGGACTTTTGGCACTCAATCCGAACTCAGGCGGCACGGTGCAATACTCATGCGATTTGAACTGGATGCAGTTTGCATTTTATGTCCTTCCTCCGTCGATCCTTCTTCTTTATCCCCCGTGGCGCATCGTGCGACGGATTACCCGGGGGCGGGAATATCCAGCCCCTTGAACGGTTCCAAGGGCTGCGGCGCGCCGGGGCGGCCGGTCTAACGCGGGCCGTCCAGCAACGCGTCCAGCGTGCGCGTCAGGCGCTCCAGGTCGGGGGAGGCCGACAGGCGGTGGCCGCCCGACTTGACCAGCTGCACCTCGACGTCGTCGGAGACGAGCCGTTCCTGGAGGCGCAGGGCGGTCCGCCACGGCACGTCGTCGTCCTTCATCCCGTGGATCAGGCGTACGGGAACATCCAGGTCGATGGGGCCGTCCAGCAACAGGTGATCGAACCCGTCGTCGATCAGCCGCCTGTGGATGCGGTAGGGTTCCTGGTCGTCGTAGCAGTTGGGCGTGTCCACGTAGCCGTCGCGTTCCATCCGCGCCTTCTGGTCGTCGGTGAAGGCGTCCCACAGCAGGTCGCGGGTGAAGTCGGGGGCGGCGGCGATTCCGACGAGCCCCCGGATTCGCGCCTTGCGCGCCAGGGCCGCCAGAAGCATGATCCAGCCGCCCATGGACGAGCCGACCAGAACCTGGCCGCCCTCGGTCAATTCGTCCAGGGCGGTGACCGCGTCGGCGGCCCATTGGCCGATCGAGCCGTCCTCGAAAACCCCGGAAGACCGCCCATGTCCGGTGTAGTCGAAGCGCAGGAATGCCTGCCCGCGGGCGCGGCAGAAGGCCTCGAGCGCCAGGGCCTTTCCCCCCGTCATGTCGGACCTGAACCCGGTCAGGAACACCACGCCGGGAGACTTGCCAGCCAATCGGTGGTAGGCAATAGTCCTGCCGTCACCACATTCCAGGAACCGCGGCGGAGTGTCGGGGGCAACGTCTGGGCCAGAAGACATGATCGGTTTCCATCCATGAACAAGATGCCGGACCATAGCACCGGCGGCGGCGAAAGCGAACGCGCCCCCATGGCCGAAGGATTGGCGGGCGACGGCCGCCTGGCGACCGTGCTGCAGATTCTGCCGGCGCTGGGCGCCGCCGGCGGGGTCGAGCGCGGCACGGTCGAGATCGCCGGCGCCGTGGTCGAGGCCGGCGGCCGCGCCCTTGTCGCTTCGGCGGGCGGGCCGCTGGTCCACGATCTGGCCCGCGTGGGGGCGGAGCACGTGGAACTGCCGCTGGCGTCCAAGAACCCGGTCACCCTGTGGCGCAACGTCGACCGCCTGGCCCAGGTGATCCGCGCGGAAAAGGTGGACATCGTGCACGCCCGCTCGCGCGCCCCGGCGTGGAGCGCCTGGGCCGCCGCCAGACGCACGGGAGCCCATTTCGTGACCACCTTCCACGGCACCTATGGCGCCGGCAACCACCTGAAGCGGGTCTACAATTCCATCATGACGCGGGGCGAGCGGGTGATCGCCATCAGCCAGTTCATCGCCGGCCACGTGCATCAGCTCTACGGCGTTCCCGCCGGCAGGATCCGCGTCATTCACCGCGGCGTCGACCTGGACCGTTTCGATCCCGCCCGGGTCTCGGCGCAGCGGGTCGTCAACCTGGCCGCCGACTGGATGCTGCCCGACGGCATGCCGGTGATCATGCTGCCCGGCCGCCTGACCCGTTGGAAGGGCCAGCCGGTGGTGATCGACGCCCTGGCGAAGCTGGGCCGCAAGGACGTGCGCTGCCTGCTGGTCGGCGGCGACCAGGGCCGCGAGGACTACCGCGCCGAGCTGGAGGCCATGATCGCGGCGCGCGACCTGAACGAGGTCGTGCGCCTGGTCGATCATTGCGACGACATGCCGGCGGCCTACATGCTGACCGACGTGGTGATCTCGGCCTCCACGGACCCGGAGGCCTTCGGCCGCGTGATCGCCGAAGCCCAGGCGCTGGGCCGCCCGGTGATCGCCACGGACCACGGCGGCGCCAAGGAGACCGTGATGTCCGGCGAGACGGGCTGGCTGGTCCCGCCCGGCGACGCCGAGGCGCTGGCCGTCGCCATCGCCAGGGTCCTGGCGCTCGACAGCGCCCAGCGCAGCACGCTCGCCGGCAAGGCCATCGCCAACGTGCGGGACAACTTCTCCAAGGCCGCCATGTGCGCGAAGACGCTCGACGTCTACGACGAGGTCCTGGGCATCCGCCCCGCGGGCTGAGGTCATGGCAGCGCCGTCCCTCCCCTCCCCCGTCAACGTCCTGGTCGTCAAGCTGGGGGCGCTCGGCGATTTCGTGCAGGCGCTGGGCCCCATGCAGGCGATCCGCGCGCATCATCGGGACGTGAGGGTCGACCTTCTGACCACCCCGCCGTTCGAGCAGCTTGCCCGGGCATCCGGGCTGTTCGACCGCGTCATCGCGGCACCCCGCATGAAGTGGCATCAGCTCGGCGCGATCCTGGCGTTGCGCCGCGACTTGATCGCGGGCGGCTACGGGCGGGTCTACGACCTGCAGACCTCGGACCGCTCGTCCTCCTATTTCCGTTTGTTTCCCGCCGGGCAAAGACCGGAATGGTCGGGCATCGCGCGCGGCTGCTCCCATCCCCACGCCAATCCGAACCGCGACCGCATGCATACGATCGAGCGCCAGGCGGAGCAGCTCGCCGTGGCCGGCATCCCCGACGTGCCGCCGCCCGACCTGTCGTTCGCGGAAACCGACCTTGCGCGTTTCGATCTTCCCGATCCTTTCGCCCTGATCGTTCCCGGCGGGGCGCCGCACCGTCCCGCCAAGCGCTGGCCGGCCGCGCGTTTCGCGGCGCTGGCCAACCATCTCGCCGGGCGGGGCCTGACGCCCATGCTGATCGGCGGGCCGGACGAGCTTGCCCTGCACGCGGACATCCTGGCCGCCGCGCCCCGTGCCCGCAGCCTCGCCGGGGCGACCTCGCTGCTCGACCTCGCGGCCCTGGCGCGCCGCGCGGCCCTCGCCGTCGGCAACGACACCGGCCCCATGCACGTGGCCGCCATCGCCGGCGCGCCCACGGTGGTGCTCTATTCAAACGACAGCGACCCGGCCCTGTGCGCCCAGCGCGGGCCGCAGGTGACGATCCTGCGCGAGGCCGACCTCGCCGACCTGACGCCCGAGGACGCGCTGCGGGTCCTGCCGCCGCTTCCCGCCGCGGCCCCTTGACCCTCCGGCCGGCGTGACACACGCTTGACACGCCCGGGCCACGCCCTACATTCCCCCCCTTGTCCGATCCCTGTCTCGAACGGCCCTAGCATCATGGTTGCCATTACCCTTCCGGACGGCAGCGTCCGCCAATTCGACGGCCCGGTCACGGGTGCCGAGGTCGCCGCCGATATCGGCCCCGGCCTGGCCAAGGCCGCGCTGGCCGTGCGCGTCGACGGCCGGCTGACCGACCTGAGCGTCCCGATCACGGCGGATGCGGGCCTGGCCATCGTCACGGCGAAGGACGCGGAAGCGCTCGACCTGCTGCGCCACGACTGCGCCCACGTGCTGGCCGAGGCGGTGCAGGCGCTGTATCCCGGCACCCAGGTGACCATCGGCCCGACCATCGAGAACGGCTTCTATTACGACTTCGCCCGCGACGAGCCCTTCTCCACGGACGACCTGGAGAAGATCGAGGCCAAGATGCACGAGATCGTCGACCGCGACGCGCCCTTCGTCCGCGAGGTGTGGGACCGCGACGACGCGATCCGTCATTTCGAGGACGCCGGCGAGAAGTACAAGGCGCAGATCATCCAGGACCTGCCCGAGGGCGAGGACATCAGCGTGTACCGCCAGGGCGGGTGGCTGGACCTGTGCCGCGGCCCGCACCTGGCCAGCACGGGCCGGGTCGGCCATGCCTTCAAGCTGATGAAGGTGTCGGGCGCCTACTGGCGCGGCGACCACCGCAACGAGATGCTGCAGCGGGTCTACGGCACCTGCTGGTTCACCGAGAAGGACCTGAACGCCTACCTGCACATGCTGGAGGAGGCGGAGAAGCGCGACCACCGCAGGCTCGGCCGCGAGATGGACCTGTTCCACATCCAGGAGGAGGCGCCGGGCGCGGCCTTCTGGCACCCCAAGGGCTGGACGCTCTACCGAACGATCCAGGCCTACATGCGGGGGCGCCTGGAGGACGCGGGCTATGTCGAGGTCAACACGCCGCAGATGGTCGACCGCGCCCTGTGGGAGGCTTCGGGCCATTGGGAGAAGTTCCGCGAGAACATGTTCGTCTCCGAGGCCGAGGACAAGCTGCTCGCCATCAAGCCGATGAACTGCCCGTGCCACGTGCAGATATTCAAGCAGGGCATCACCAGCTACCGCGACCTGCCGCTGCGCATGGCCGAGTTCGGCTCGTGCCACAGGAACGAGCCGTCGGGCGCGCTGCACGGCCTGATGCGGGTGCGCGCCTTTACCCAGGACGACGCCCACATCTTCTGCCGCCCCGACCAGATCGAGAGCGAGACCAGGATCTTCATCGACCTGCTGTCGTCCATATACAAGGACTTCGGGTTCGACGATTTCGTCATCAAGTTCTCGGACCGGCCCGAGGTGCGCGCCGGATCGGACGAGACCTGGGACCGCGCCGAGACGGCACTGTTGGACGCCACCCGGGCGGCCGGCCACGACCCCATCCTGAACCCGGGCGAGGGCGCCTTCTACGGGCCCAAGCTGGAGTTCGTGCTGCGCGACGCCATCGGCCGCGACTGGCAGTGCGGCACCCTGCAGGTCGATTTCGTGCTGCCCGAGCGGCTCGACGCCGGCTACATCGCCGAGGACGGCGCCAAGCACCGCCCGGTCATGCTGCACCGCGCGATCCTGGGCTCGTTCGAGCGCTTCATCGGCATCCTGATCGAGAACCACGCCGGGCGCTTCCCGCTGTGGCTGGCGCCCCTGCAGATCGTTGTCGCCACCATCACCAATGCCGCCGACGGATATGCGGAACAAGTCGCCAAGGCCTGCCGCGCGGCGGGCCTGCGGGCGGAACTTGACCTGCGCAACGAGAAGATCAACTACAAGATCCGCGAACACAGCCACGCCAAGGTGCCGGTGATCATGGTCGTCGGCGCCAAGGAGGCCGAAGCCGGCACGGTCGCCGTGCGCCGCCTGGGCGGCAAGGATCAAGAAATCCTTGCGCTCCGGGAAGCGATAGATACATTAGTGTCCGAAGCGGCGGGACCGTTGGGCGCCGGGGCCGGCCGATAGGCCGCCCCACCAAACATCACGACATTTGGTTCGCGTTCACGTTCCGCCGGAACGGGGTTATTTGACCGCAACTGATCAAGGAGCAAGGCAATAGCACGCCGCCCCATGCAGCAGCAGCAGCCGTCCAAGGACGGGCCGCGCATCAATGAAGACATCGACGTGGCCCAGGTGCGCGTCGTCGACGCCGACGGCGAGATGGTCGGCGTCCTTTCCACCAAGGAAGCGATCGAAATGGCGTTCGAGGTCGGCCTCGACCTGGTCGAGGTGTCGCCCAACGCCGACCCGCCCGTGTGCAAGATTCTGGACTACGGCAAGTTCAAGTACGAAGCCCAGAAAAAGGCCAACGAGGCCCGCAAGAAGCAAAAGGTCATCGAGGTCAAGGAGATCAAGATGCGCCCGGGCATCGACGAGCACGACTACCAGACCAAGATGAAGGCCGTGCGCAAGTTCCTGGAAAACGGCGACAAGGTGAAGATGACCATCCGCTTCCGCGGCCGCGAAATGGCGCACCAGGACCTGGGCATGAAGGTTCTGGACCGCGTGCGCGAGGACGTCGACGAACAGGCCAAGGTGGAGCAGTTCCCCAAGACCGAGGGCCGGCTCATGACCATGGTGATCGCACCCCGTTAGGGGTGGCGGTCATCGCGCCCCGGTAAACCTGCGGAAAGGAAGGACCGGCGCATGCTGTCCTTCTTCTTCTACGGAACCCTGATGGACCCGGATCTGAGGGCCGCCGTTCTCGGCGGCCCTTGCCTTGCCGTGACCTCCGCCGCCCTTCCCGGCTACCGCCGCGCCCCCGTCGCGGGGCGGGATTATCCCGGCATCGCGCCCGCCCGGAACCGAGGCGTCCCGGGCCTCCTCGCCACCGGCGTCACGCCCGCCATGGCGGCGCGGGCGACTTACTACGAAGGCGACCGGTACGCCGCCGCCCTGGTTTCCGTGACGGCGGCGGACGGCGCCGCGCGGGACGCGTGGACCTTCCTGCCCTTGCCCGGCACGCGTGTCGGCACGGGCGGCTGGGACCTCGCCGCGTGGCAGCGCCGCCGCAAGGCGCCGACCCTCGCCTTGGCCCGGACCTACATGGCCGCTGGGCCGGTCAGCGGCATCCGAAGGCTCGAAGCCGCCTGGATGGTCCGGCTTCGGCGATCGATCCGCGCCTGACCGGCGCCCCGACCCTTTTCCCACAACATCGAACAGGAGACAAACCATGGGCGGAACCACCGGTGGCCCTAAAAACATGCCCGAAGTCCAAGTGGATATGGATATGAATTCGATACATGACGGCGACACAGGCATTGCTCTTCCCGGAGTCGGCGGCATCGCCAAACCCTGGGGTCCCACGGAAATCCTCAGCCAGCGGGCAATTTCGTCCGGCAGGATGAAGGCGCCGCACACGGACAGCGGAAGCCGGGTCGACCCCGGAGACCAGGCAGGAGCCACGACGCCGAGGCCGCCATTCAGTCTGCTGGCCGACGCTTTCGCCCGCGCAGGAGAGAATTCGGCGAGCACGATCCCGGCTCAGGCGCAACCGGCGCGCCCCAAACCGCCCGCCATCCCTGATTACCGCAAAGATGTTTTCGCCAATCGGCCACGGAACGAGTGGCGGGACCAGCACGAGGCTTTTTTACGGATACCGGGCGTGACCGATACTGAAAGTCGGGCCTATATGAATTTCGCCCTCCAGAGCGCAGGCGGCCACAAGGCATTCACCGCCGTCGGCGCCCCTGAAGCGGCGATGGCCCTGGGTGACACTTTGTTTCGCCATGGTCGCACCGGCGGCAGCGAGATCATCCAGCGGGCCCTCGACAAGACCATTCCCGGCGGCTTTACGGGGAAGGGCCCCATCGGACCGCACGCGTTCCCCGTGATCAAGAAGACGGCCGCCGATCCGAACACGCGGCAAGCATTCCTCGACGCCCTGGCGGAGGAACGGAAAGAGGCGGCCGTCCTTGAGGAGATGCGGCGGAACAAGGTCGATCCCCAAACCGCCGTCAACGCTGTCCGGGGAGAATTCGCCCGCTTCGATCACTTCCGGTTCCAGAAGGCATCCCATAAATCGCCGTGATCGTCGGAGTCGAAATGTTCGTACAGCACCCGCCAGCGCCCGCCTTCCCGGCGGAGCACATAGGAGGGATCGAGGTCCTTCCGTCCGCAGCGGTCGGGCGGACAACCCTCGCCATACTCCTTGGTCGGGTGGTTCCAGGTCTTACGGACACATAGCTGATCGGGCTCACAATCCCACCACTCGACGCGCAGCGCCAGATCGCCGGGCCGCCAGGGTGGGGGCCTGTCGTCCGGATGGACCCAGGCGCCCATATGGCCGGTCCATGCGGGGATCATGGCGTGCGTCAGAACCCGCCGCTCGACGATCCGGAGCTTGGCGATTGCCAGCCCGGCAAAGCCTCGGTTCACCTTGCCGTCCAGATACACGGTCGTGTACCCGACGGCCCGGCACAGGCCGGCTTCGCTCCACCGTTGACAGGCCTCCAGTGTCTTGATCGCGCACAGCGGCGTCACTGGGTCGCCGACGCAGCCGTCGGCCTTTCCCGTGGCGTAGGGCAGGACCTCGAAATCGTCGGCGGCATGGGCCAGACCAACAAAGGCCGTGAAAGAGATCAGCAGCGTCGGCAACAGAAGATTGATCCTTGAAGTGTAGCCGCTTTTGCGGCCGCTTCAAGGCAGCCCACGGCCGCGCTCAGCCGCCATCTCGGGGACCGGTAGGCGCGGCAATACCGGTTGATCCGGCCCTGACTCCGGGCCTACCCTTCTTCGGTCAGGAAAAGGAGCCACGCCATGAAGCGCAAGAAGCCCAAGGCGCGGAACCCGGTGGCCCGCGCCGTCAAGACCCTGCGCCCGCAGAAGGTCAAATCGGCCAAGACCTACCGCCGCCGCGCCAAGCACGACGATGCCCGTCCCGGGGATGACACCCGGGACGGGCTTTTACTTTTTGCGTTTCGGGAACCCGCTATTCGGCGGCGAGCGGACCTTATTCGGCGGCGAGCGGCCGGCCGCGGATGATCTCCATGATCTCGGCGGCGGCGACGGGGATGTTGGTGCCCGGGCCGTAGATGGCGGCGACGCCCCTGGCCTTGAGGAACTCGTAGTCCTGGGCAGGGATGACGCCGCCGCAGACGACCAGGATGTCGTCGGCGCCCTGCGCCTTCAGCTCGTCGATCAGCGCCGGCACCAGGGTCTTGTGCCCGGCCGCCTGGCTTGACACGCCGATCACGTGGACGTCGTTCTCGATGGCCTGGCGGGCGGCCTCGTCGGGGGTCTGGAACAGCGGGCCGACGTCGACGTCGAAGCCGATGTCGGCGAAGGCGGTGGCGATCACCTTGGCGCCCCGGTCGTGCCCGTCCTGGCCCATCTTGACCACCAGCATGCGCGGGCGGCGGCCCTCGGCCTCGGCGAAGTCGGCGACGTCCTTCCTGATCTTCTCGAACCCGGCGTCGCCCTCGTAGGCGGAGCCGTAGACGCCGGAGATGGAGCGTATCTGCGCCCGGTGGCGGGTATAGACCTTTTCCAGGGCGTCGGAAATCTCGCCCACGGTGGCGCGCTTGCGGGTCGCCTCGACGGCCAGTTCCAGCAGGTTGCCGTCGCCGCTTTCGGCGGCCTGGGTGAGCGCATCGAGGGCCCGGCGGCAGGCGGCTTCGTCGCGCGTCGCGCGGATGGTCTCGAGCCGCCTGATCTGGCTGTCGCGCACGGCGGCGTTGTCGACGTCCAGGATGTCGAGATCGTCCTCGTCGGCGCGCGCGTACTTGTTGACGCCGACGACAACCTCCTCGCCACGGTCGATGCGCGCCTGCTTGCGCGCCGCCGCCTCCTCGATCACCCGCTTGGGCATGCCTTCCTCGACCGCCCTGGTCATGCCGCCGAGGTCCTCGACCTCTTTTATAAGCTCGCGTGCGGCGGCGGCCAGGGAGGCCGTCAGGCTTTCCACGTAGTAGCTGCCGGCGAGCGGGTCGATGACCTGCGGGATGCCCGTCTCCTCGGCGACGATCAATTGCGTGTTGCGCGCGATGCGGGCCGAGAACGGGGTCGGCAGGGCGATCGCCTCGTCGAGCGCGTTGGTGTGCAGGCTCTGCGTGCCGCCCAGCACCGCCGCCATGCATTCGATGGTGGTGCGGATCACGTTGTTGTAGGGATCGCGCGCGGTGAGCGAGACGCCCGAGGTCTGGCAATGGGTGCGCAGCATGGACGAGCGCGGGTCCTTGGGCTCGAACCCGGCCATCAGTTCCGACCACAGCAGGCGCGCGGCGCGCAGCTTGGCGACCTCCATGAAGAAGTTCATGCCGATGGCGAAGAAGAACGACAGGCGCGGCGCGAACCTGTCGACGTCGAGGCCCTTGCCCTTGGCCGCGCGCACGTATTCCAGGCCGTCGGCGAGCGTGAAGGCCAGTTCCTGCACCGCCGTCGCGCCCGCTTCCTGCATGTGGTAGCCGGAGATCGAGATGGAATTGAAGCGCGGCATGTTGAGCGCCGTGTACTCGATGATGTCGGCGACGATGCGCATGGAGGGGGTCGGCGGGTAGATGTAGGTGTTGCGCACCATGAACTCTTTCAGGATGTCGTTCTGGATGGTGCCCGACAGCTTCTCCGCCGCAACGCCCTGTTCCTCGGCGGCCACGATGTAGCCGGCCAGCACCGGCAGCACGGCGCCGTTCATGGTCATGGAAACCGACATCTCGTCCAGCGGGATGCCGTCGAACAGGATCTTCATGTCCTCGACGCTGTCGATCGCGACGCCGGCCTTGCCGACATCGCCGACCACGCGGGGATGGTCGGAATCGTAGCCCCGGTGGGTCGCCAGGTCGAAGGCGACCGACAGGCCCTTCTGCCCGGCGGCCAGATTGTCGCGATAGAACTTGTTGGAATCCTCGGCCGTGGAGAAGCCGGCGTACTGGCGGATGGTCCAGGGCCGGTTGGCGTACATGGTGGCGCGCGGGCCGCGCACATAGGGCGCGAAACCGGGCAGGGAGTCCAGATGCTCCAGCCCCTCCAGGTCGGCCGCCGTGTACAGCGGCTTCACCGCGATGCCTTCCGGCGTGCGCCAGATCAGGTCGTCGGGGGATTTGCCCTTCAGTTCCCTGGCGGCCTCGGCCGCCCACCTGTCCATGCCGTCCTTGTCGAGGCTCATTCTCGCTGCTCCTGGTCGTCGTCGCCAAAATCCCCCTTCGGCTCCCCCGGATTATACCTCCGCCCCCCGGAGGCAAAGGAATTTTTTGCCCTGCACGCCCATGGAACCCCGAGGAAATCCGACCTAGTTTAGATTTCTATCAACAACACAACATATATTGTGGATAACTATATGTGGTGGACCCGGTTGACGGTTGAGCGAAATCTTGTAATCATTCCGCCCGTTCCCGCCCGCATTTCGGGCGGATTCGGGCCTTTCGGGCGGGCGGCGCCCGGCGGGACCGGTCCTGGGGTGAAAGATTGGGTTTCGGCCGGCGCGTGGCGCCCTCGGGCCGGAAATTGGGAGGCAAGGGTACATGGAAACGACGAACGAATGGACGCCCCAGCGGGTCAACGCCCTGATCGCCCTGTGGGACGAGGGTCTGCCCACCAGCGAGATCGGCCGCCGCCTCGGCATCACCAAGAACGCCGTCATCGGCAAGGTGCATCGCCTGGGCCTGAGCAAACGCGGCTCGCCCATCAAGGAACGCCCCGACAAGCCCCAGGCCGACGAGAACCTGGTCACCATGGCCAAGCTTCGCCCGGGCATGTGCAGCTGGCCCGTGGGCGAGCCCAACGCCCCGGACTTCCATTTCTGCGGCGAAGGCGCCGTCGACGGCAAGCCCTACTGCCGCGCGCATTGCGCCAAGGCCTACATTCGAATTACCAAAGACGGCCGCAAGGTCGCCGCCGCCTGACCGCACGCCGTTACCTGAAGCATGAAATTGCGGCCTTGCGCCGCGCCCGCCTTGAATTTTCGCGCGCGGAGCCTATCATCATGGGCATGAGGACCGCATCGACCCTCCTTGTGACCGGAGCCATCCGGCGAATTATTGACCCGGCCTCGTAACCGAGGACCGGGCCTTATCCTGTTCGCCGTGACCGGCTTTCCTGTCGCCAGAGGACTTACCGATGCAGACGCAGCACCGCGGGCACGCCCCGCAATCCGCCTCCCGTTCCGTCCCCCGACCCGCCCCGACGCAATGTTTTTCCGTGCAGGCGCTGGCCGACCCCGGCACCCTGCCCCGCGTGCTGGAAGTGTTCGCCAAGCGCGGCCTGGTGCCCGCCCGCGTCCATGCCAGCCGCGCCTCGGCGGCCAAGGGGGACCTGGTCGTTGACATCCAGCTCGACGACACCGGGACGGAACAGGCCCGGCTTATCGCCCAGGAACTGCGCCGCCAGTTCTGCGTCGACGCCGTGCTGGTCGCCGAGAAGCTGGCGCCGGCCCCCGCCTGACGCCCCGGCCGAAGGAGGCGCATGAGCTACCTCGACCGCATCCGCGCCCTGCAGGCCTGGGACGCCGCGGCCTATCGTCCGTTTACCGCGGGCGGGCGGCAGGTCGGCCTGATCCATCGGGATTTCGCGCCGCACCTTGCGGATTTCGCCGGGACCTTGCGCGTGACCGAGGACGCGGTCGCCCTCGACCCGGCGCTGACCGAGCCCGCGTCGCGCACGGCGGCCATGGCCGAGGTCCTGTCGGACCTGCGCGGCCGCGGCCTGATCCGGGGCTGGCGCGACGAACCCTACGCGGTCCGCGAGCGCTGGGGCGCCCCGGTCCTGTTCCGGATGGAGCGCGCGGCGGTGCCGCTGTTCGGGGTCGAGGGCTGCGGCGTGCACGTGAACGGCTTCGTGCGCGACGGCGACGGGATGAAGATGTGGATCGGCAAGCGGGCGCTCGACAAGCCGACCGCGCCCGGCAAGCTGGACCAGATCGTCGCCGGCGGCCTGCCCGCCGGGATCGGCGTGATGGAGAACCTGGTCAAGGAATGCGGCGAGGAAGCCGCCATCCCCGAGGCCGTCGCCCGTACCGCGCGGCCCGTGGGGGCCATTTCCTACTGCACGGAGCGGGCCGAGGGCCTGCGCCGCGACGTGCTGTTCAACTACGACCTGGAGCTGCCCGGGGACTTCGAGCCCCGCAACACGGACGGCGAGATCGCGGGATTCCACCTGTGGCCGATGGAGCGGGTGATGGACGTGGTGCGCGAAAGCGACGACTTCAAGTTCAACTGCGGGGCCATCGTTATCGATTTTTTGATCCGCAGGGGCTTTATCGGGCCCGACCATTCCGATTACGTTGAGATACAAAGGGGCCTGCACCGGGCCCGGGCCTGAGGCGAGAAACGAAGGGAGACGCCAAGTGAGCGAGCGGACGAGCCCCGACACCGACGGCAACGACGTTCCCTGGACCATCTACCTGTCGGGCGAGATCCACACCGACTGGCGCGCGCGCATCGAGGCCGGCGCCGCCGAGGCGGGCCTGCCGGTCGAGTTCGTCGGCCCCGTGACCGACCACGCGTCGAGCGACGACTGCGGCGTCGCCATCCTGGGCGACGAGCCCGACGGCTTCTGGAAGGATCACAAGGGCGCGCGCGTCAACGCGATCCGCAACCGCACCCTGATGGAACGCGCCGACGTGGTTGTCGTGCGCTTCGGCGACAAGTACAAACAATGGAACGCCGCCTTCGACGCGGGATACGCCGCCGCCTTGGGAACGCCCATGATCACGCTGCACGATCCGTCGCTGACCCACGCGCTGAAGGAGGTCGACGGCGCCGCAATGGCGACCGCCGAGACGCCCGAACAGGTGGTGCGCCTGTTGAAGTACGCGATCACCGGACGACTTAATTAGAATAGCCCCGCACAACCGCTTTTCGAAACCGGCATACGACATTGGACAAGTCCAACACCGCCCTGAACCGCCCGTCGCCGGACCTCTATCCCCGGATCGAGCCGCACGCCCAGGGGTACCTGGACGTCACCGGCGGACACCGCCTCTATTGGGAGCAGTCGGGCAACCCGGCGGGCGTGCCCGTGGTGTTCCTGCACGGCGGGCCCGGGGCCGGGTCCAACCCCTCGCACCGCCGGTTCTTCGACCCGGAGCATTACCGCATCGTCATCTTCGACCAGCGCGGGGCCGGGCGCTCCACCCCGTTCGGCGAAACGCGGGACAATTCGACCCAGGCCCTGGTCGCCGACATGGAGGCGCTGCGCGCGCACCTGGAGATCGATTCCTGGTTCGTGTTCGGCGGCTCCTGGGGCTCGACCCTGGCGCTCGCCTACGGCATCGCCCATCCCGGACGCTGCCGCGGATTCGCGCTGCGCGGCATCTTCCTGGGCCGCAGGTCCGAGGTCGACTGGTTCCTTTACGGCATGAAGCTGGTGTTCCCCGAGGCCTGGCGCCGCTTCGCCGGCTTCCTGCCCGAGCCCGAGCAGGGCGACATCCTGGCCGCCTACCACCGGCGCCTGACCGACCCGGACCCGGACGTCCACCGTCCCGCGGCCGAAGTGTGGAGCCAGTTCGAAAGCGCCTGTTCGACCCTGTACCACGGCGACGGCGGCGGCTCCGGGCGGGGGGCGCTGTCCCTGGCGCGGCTTGAGGCCCATTATTTCGTACACGACGTGTTCCTGCCCGAAGGCCACCTGCTCGACAACGTCGCCCGCGTCAGCCACCTGCCCTGCGTCATCGTGCAGGGACGCTACGACATGGTCTGCCCCATCGCCACTGCGGATGAGCTGGCCCGGGCATGGCCGGGCGCCGACTACGTGGTCGTCCCCGACGCCGGCCACTCGGCCATGGAGCCGGGCATCCGCTCCGCCCTGGTCAGGGCCATGGACGGCTTCAGGAATTAGGGCGCCGGGCGCCCTCACGCTTGCGCCACGCCCGGTTTCGCTTAAGATGCGTCCTGTTTCACGGTCTGAGGGGACCGTTTGAGGGGAAGAAGCCGTTGACATCCATCCGTCTGCTCGTTCCAGCGCTGCTGGTTCTCGCAACAGTACTGCCGTCGGGCGCCGCGCGGGCCGACGACGATCCGGATTTCCTGACCGTCGCCGCCGGCAAGTTCGACATCTTCCGCAACCGGGAAGAGGACGTCGAACTGCGCCTCGACTACCGTTTCGGCAAGAAGTTCCTGATCTTCAAGCCGTTCCTCACGGGCGCCTACGTGACCAACAACTCGTCCTTCGTCGGGGCGGGCGTGCTGGTGGACATCTACCTGGGCCGGCGCTTCGTGCTGACGCCCCAGTTCTCGCCGACCTGGTGGCGCGGCAAGACCTCGAACCTGGACCTGGGCCACGCGCTGGAGTTCCGCTCGCGCCTGGAACTGGCCTACCGCCTCGACGACCGCTCGCGCATCGGCATCTCCATCGACCATTCGTCCAACGCCGGACTGGGCGACGGCAATCCGGGCGTGGAATCGGTCATGCTGAACTATTCCGTGTCCATGGACACCATCAAGGGCATGTTCAAGTAGGCCCCCGGCCCCCCGCGCCTCCGGCTACCCTTTCCGGCGAAACCTGTGGTATAGACGGGCGCGCGCGAATGCGGTCGAGGCCCCGTAGCTCAGTCGGATAGAGCGACAGATTCCTAATCTGTAGGTCACAGGTTCAAATCCTGTCGGGGTCACCACCCCTATTCGTCCTCCGCCACGCCCCAGATGCGGGCGTGCTGGCCGTCGCCCGCGGCGGGGATGACGCGCACCCGTTCCGCCACGCCGTCCTCCGTGAACTCCCGCTCGATGGCGAGCAGCGTGCCCGCCGGATGGTCGCACAGGTCCGCCATGTCGCGGCATTCCCGGCGCGCGGCGTCGAGCGCCGTGAGCATGTCGGGCGCCCCGTAGCGTTCGAACAGATGGGCGGCCAGCGCGCGCTCCGCCTCCTCGACCCGGGCGTCGGGCACCACCGCGACCTGCACGAAGGTCGCGCGCCCGAAGCCGGAGAGGCCCAGCCAGCCGCTCTTGAACGCAAGCTGCCGCTTGCGCGACCACGTGGCGGGATCGCCGCCGGCGAACTCGCGATGGAGGAACTCGAAGGTGCCGGCGACGGCCCATTCGCCGGGCTCGGCCGGATGCTCGAAGACCTGGGTGTCGGAGACGTCCAGGCGGATGGTGCGGGCGAACTTCATGATCCCGCAATATAGAGGGCGGAATCCGCCCGCGCATCATGGTAAAGACGAAGGCATGATCCGAAACGTCTTCATCGCCCCGGCCGCGGCCGCCATGCTGGCCCTGGCCCCGCCCGCGCCGGCCATCGCCGCCGCCGTCGACGCCGCCGCCGTGGCCACGGCCGTGACCTCCGTGGTCATCGTCCTGCCCACCTGGCGGAACGTGCGCCCCGGCTTCGCCCCGCGCTCGGCCGACGGCCGGATCGCGCCCGAGGGCTCGGGCGTCGCCGTGCTGCCCGGCGGCCTCGTCGCGACCAACGACCACGTGCTGGGCGACGCGATCGCAGTCAAGGTGCGGCTCGCCGACGGACGCACGCTGCCGGCCGAGATCGTCGGCCGCCACAAGGCGACCGACATCGCGTTGCTGAAGGTGCCCGCCGACCTGCCCGTGGCCGCGCCGGGGCCCGAACCCGGGCTGGCCGATCCCGTCTGCGCCATCGGCAACCCGTTCGGGCGGGGGCTGTCCGTGTCCTGCGGCGTGGTCTCGGCCACCGGCCGCGCCAACGCGGGCTTCAACGAGATCGAGGATTTCATCCAGACCGACGCCGCCGTGAACCCCGGCGGGTCCGGCGGCGCGCTGGTCGACGGCAAGGGCCGCCTGGTCGGCCTGGTGTCGGCCATCTTCGCGCAGGGATCGGACGCCAACATCGGCGTCAACTTCGCGGCCTCCTGGCCGCTGGTGGCGCGCGTGGCGCGCGACCTGGCCGACGACGGCACGGTCGCCGAGGCGACGGCGGGAATGGAGACGAGGCCGCTGACGCCCGAGCAGAACGCCCGCGCGGCGGGCGTCGCCGTGGTCGAGGTGGCGCGCGCGGGCCCGGCCCTCGCCGCCGGGATCGAGGCCGGCGACATCGTCACCCATGTGGCCGGACGGCCCGTGACCTCTCCCGGACAGCTTCGCGCCGCGCTGTTCCGCCACCGCCCGGGCGACGCGGTCGAGGTGACCGTGCGGCGCGGCGGCGAAACCCGGCGGATCACCCTGACCCTGGCGCCCGCCGGACCCTGACCGCCCGCCGCCGTCAGGACGGCGCGCGCACCAGGCGGAAGCCGATCAGGATGTGCTTGATCCCGTCCGGCCGGCCATGCCGGGCGGCGGGGCGGCACACGCCGCAGCCGCTGTCGTCCCACGAGCCGCCCTTGACGATATGGCGGCCGGCGCCGGCCGGCGTCGCCGTCCATTCATAGACCTGACCGGCCGCGTCGAGCAGGCCGAAGGGGCTGCGCCCGTCGGGGAAGCGGCCCACGGGAAGGGTGTCGAAGGGGCCCCTGTCGTGGCTGTTCAGCAGTTCCGGGCGCCAGGCGTCGCCCCAGGGGAAGGTGCGGCCGTCGGCGCCGCGCGCCGCCTTTTCCCATTCCGCCTCCGTGGGCAGGCGCCAAATCCGGCCGGTGCGGCGGCTAAGCCAGGCAGCGTAGGCCTCGGCGTCGGCCAGGGACACCAGCACCACGGGATGGTCGTCGCGGCCCGGCGGCGGCGCGCCGTCCCGCCAGGCGTGGCGCCGCGTCCGCGCGTAGGGATGGATCAGCCCGTACCCGGCCCAGGTGCGCGCATCGACGTCGGGCGCCGGATGGCCGGTGGCGGCGACGAAGGCGGCGTACTGGGCGTTGGTGACGGGCGTGCGCATGATGGCGAAGGCCGGCAGGTCGACGGTCCGGCGCGGTCCCTCGCCCGCGTACCACCGTCCCTCGCGGGTACGGCTGTGGCCGTAGGCGGCCTCGTCGAGACGATAGGCGCGCTCCCGCTCGGCGGCGTCCGAACCGGCGATGAACGGCCCGGCGGGAATCCCGATCGTGGCGGGCGGCGCGACATCGTCCGCCCGCGGCGCGGCCTGGGCCGCCAGCAGGATCATGATGGCAATCAGCAGGCGCATGGTTCCGTCCCGGCCGTCAAACCATTGGCCGCCATGGGAGCCCGGAACCCTGCCGGCGTCAAGCCGCCGGGGTCCGGAGGCCGGACCCGACCGCGGACGGATACCCGTCATTCCAGACACGGCTTTCGCCTAAATCCATGTCCTCGCGGAAGCGGGGATCGGATTTGGCTTGCGAAAGTCAGTGATCCGGAATCCAGGGACGGCTTTGCCACGCAGGCTTTCTGGATTCCGGATACCAACGCTCGCGC
Organism: Rhodospirillales bacterium CG15_BIG_FIL_POST_REV_8_21_14_020_66_15; assembly: GCA_002781745.1. Taxonomy (GTDB): domain Bacteria; phylum Pseudomonadota; class Alphaproteobacteria; order Rhodospirillales; family Casp-alpha2; genus UBA1479. Next base: position 38,112 of record PFFW01000040.1, on the reverse strand, counting down.
GCCGGAAACGCTTGCGTTTCCGGGCTCGCGTAGGTTCCGGAATGACGATTGAGTACGGACTCGAAACGACTAATCGGCGGCGCTGCGATAACCGGCGGCGATCAGATCGGCGATCGTTCTCTCGGAAAATCCCTGTGCTGCGACCAGATCGACCGGCATTTCCGAAACGCAGGTCTTCCTCAGCTTGCAAAAAATTTTCTTCCTTATAAGGAAGCTTGACACTTACAAGAAAATGATGCATCGTCCGCCTATACAGCTATGGAGGACGTCATGCAGCTATCATTCATATTGGCCACTAAGCTAGCCGAACTTCTCCGCTCGGCTGAAAAGCAGGGATACAAGTGTGTGAAGGTTCATTCGGACAACCTTCTGGCTGTTGGAGCCGACCCGCTTAACCCGACCCACTTGATCGATCTAACATCAGAACAAATTTACCCCATCTCCAATACGCCCCTTACCTCCGAAGCACTCCCTTTTGAAGCGGCCGGGTCGATTAGCCTTTCTAAGTTACTCGACCACGCGTCCGAGTTGGAGAAGCGCGCGACCCGGCGGACTGGAAATTACTGGATTGAGGTCAAGGGTCTAAGGATACCCTGCGCGTCTCTCAAAGAACTTCTTGCCGAGGGCCTGAAGAGAATTGAAGAACTTCATCCAGGTACTTTGGATCGACTCTCTGATATAAAGCCGCGCTCAAAACGTATCGTATCCCGAGATCGCGAAAAGCTCTTCGCTAAACAAGAACTAGTTGTTCATTATGCGGAGAAACTCACCGATGGTTGGTGGTTTGGCACCAACAACTCGAGGGGAGAGACTCTAACTTGGCTACGTCGCGCAGCTGATATTGCAGGCCTGGAGTGGGGTAAGACAGTTAGGACTAACGTTGGCTAACTTCAGAGTTGGCGACATACTCGGCAAGTGAAGAAGGGCAGCGCTGTCCTAACCGGCGGCGATCACCGCGCCGGCGTCGATCAGGGCCTGGATGGCGTCGGCGCCGTAGCCGTATTCGGCCAGCACTTCCCGCGTGTGCTGGCCGTAGACGGGCGCGCCCGTGTCCGTCTTCGCCGGCGTGCCCGAGAACTTGACGGGCATGCCGAGCGCCTTGGCGGTGCCGAGCGCCTTGTGCGGCACCTCGACAATCATGTCGCGGGCGACGGCCTGGGGGTCGGCGTGCATCTGCGTGATGTCGAACACGGGCCCGGCGGGCAGGCCGACGGCGTCGAATGTGGCCAGCCATTCGGCGGAGGTTTTCGCCTTAAAGATGGGGGTCAGCACGTCCTCCAGCGCCTGGCGGTTGGCCATGCGGCCGGTGTTGTCCGCGAACCGGGGATCGTCGGCGATCTGCGGGTTGTCGAGCGCCTGCAGCAGGCGTTCCCAGGTGCGCTGGTTGGCGGCGCCGCAGGTGATCCAGCCGTCGGCCGTCTCGAACGCCTGATAGGGCGCGTTGAGGGGATGGGCCGAGCCCATGGCGGCGGGGGAGACGCCGGTCGCGAAGGCGATGGCCGACTGCCAGTAGGTATGGATGATCCCGGCCTCGAACAGCGACGTGTCGACCACCTGGCCCTGGCCGGTCTTCAGGGCGTGGGCATAGGCGGCCGAAACCCCCATGGCGGCCAGGATGCCCGCCGTGATGTCGGTGATCGGCGCGCCCACCTTGCAGGGCGGGCGGCCCGGGCCCTCGCCGGTGATGTGCATGAGGCCCGACATGCCCTGGGCGATCAGGTCGAAGCCGCCGCGCTCGGCATAGGGCCCGGTCTGGCCGAAGCCGGAGATCGAGCACCACACCAGCTTGGGGTTGTCCTTCCTCAGATCCTCGTAGGCGAGGCCCAGCTTGGCCAGCGTGCCCCGGCGGTAGTTCTCCAGCAGCACGTCGGCCTCGCGGGCGAGGCGCCGGACCACGTCCTTGCCGCCCTCGGTCTTGAGGTCCACGGCGATGGAGCGCTTGCCCCGGTTCATGACCAGGAAGGCCGCCGCCTCGTCGCCGATCTTGGGCGGCGCGGCGCGGCGCGTGTCGTCGCCGCCCGGCACCTTCTCGACCTTGATGACGTCGGCGCCCATGTCGGACAGCATCAGGGCGCAGGTCGGCCCCGCCATCACGTGGGTCAGGTCCAGCACCTTCATGCCGCCGAGCGGCCCGTCACCTCGCGCCATGCCGTTTCCTTTCGTTTCTTTTTCGTAATGAGGCCGGGAAGCCCCCGGCGTCCGTCCGCCCGCGCCTTAATCTTCGCGAGCCTTAGTCTTCGCGGGACTGGGGATTGACCAGATAGGCCATGGCGGCGTCGACGCCGCCCTTCTCAAACGGCACCTTGGCGAGTTCCAGGCCCATCTCGACGCCCGACAGGGTGCCCATGAGCATGAGTTCGTTGAAGTCGCCCAGGTGGCCGATGCGGAACACCTTGTCGGCGACCTTGTTGAGGCCGTTGCCGAGCGACATGTCGAAGTTCTCCAGCGTCACGCGGCGGAAGTTGTCGGCGCTGTGGCCCTCCGGCATGAGGACCGCCGTGAGGACGGGCGAGTACTCCTTGGGCTCCAGGCACAGGACCTCGAGCCCCCAGGCCCGCACGGCGCGGCGGGTCGCCTCGGCGAAACGCTCGTGGCGGGCGAACACGTTGTCGAGCCCCTCCTCCATGAGCATGGCGATCGCTTCCTTGAGGCCGTAGAGCAGGTTGGTCGCCGGGGTATAGGGGAAATAGCCGGTCTTGTTCATCTTGATCATCTCGTCCCAGGCCCAATAGGACTTTGGCAGGGACGCGGATTTGGACACTTCCTGCGCCTTTTCCGAGACGCAGTTGAAGCTGATGCCCGGCGGCAGCATCAGGCCCTTCTGCGAACCTGCGACGGTGACGTCGATCCCCCATTCGTCCTGGCGGAATTCGGTGGAGGCGAGGCCCGAGATGGTGTCGACCATGAACAGGGCCGGATGGCCGGCGCGGTCGATGGCGTCGCGCACCAGCTTGACCCGCGAGGTCACGCCGGTCGAGGTTTCGTTGTGGACCATGCAGACCGCCTTGATCTCGCGGTCCTTGTCTTCCAGCAGGCGCTTCTCGACGGCGGCGGCGTCGACGCCGTGGCGCCAGTCGCCCTCGATGAACTCGGGCACCAGGCCGAGGCGCAGCGCCAGATTCTTCCACAAGGTGGCGAACTGGCCCGTTTCGTACATGAGGACCCGGTCGCCGGGCGACATGGTATTGGCGAGCGCCGCCTCCCACGCCCCGGTACCCGAGGCGGGATAGATGACGACCTCGCATGTCTCCGTCTTGAACACCTTCTTCATGCCGTCCAGGCAGGCATGGGCCAGGCCGGCGAAGTCGGGGCCGCGATGGTCCATCACCGGATTGTCCATGGCGCGGAGGATGCGGTCGGGGGTGTTGGACGGCCCGGGAATCTGCAGGAAATGGCGGCCGCGGCGCACAGTCATGATCGGATGTCCTCTTGACGGTCTGGTTTGCGCGCGCCGTGGGCGCGCCGGTCGTGGAATTATGCATACAATTTTTTGCCAGACAACCCGGATTCATGGCGGCCTGAGAAAATCCATATTTATATGTTTTAAATCAACATATTAATGGACGACCTCTGGATTAAGGGGAGGTGACGATCATTTGCATGATTGAATTTTGAATGCAATTTGCTACACTCGGCGCCTCCCAGGACAACGCAAGCGAACCCCGCCCATGGCCCCGCCCGACACCGCCGCCGCCCGTTCCGACAGCCGCCCGAAGAAGGGCGATCCGGCCCTCGCGCGGCGTCTCAAGAACGCCGTCAGGGGCCAGGTCCTGTTCGACCCGTTCTCGCGCGGGCGTTATGCGACCGACGCCTCGATCTATCAGATCGAGCCCGTCGGCGTCGTCGTGCCCGAGGATGCCGAGGACGTGGAAGCCGTCATCTCCGTCGCGCGCGACGCGGGCGTGCCGATCCTGGCGCGCGGCGGCGGCACCTCGCAGTGCGGGCAGACCGTGGGCGAGGCCCTGGTGGTGGACCTGTCCAAGCACCTCAACAAGATTCTCGAGTTCGACGCCGCCGGCCGCCAGGCGCTGGTCGAGCCGGGCATCGTGCTCGACCACCTGAACGCCTGTCTGAAGCCCCACGGCCTGTGGTTCCCGGTCGACGTCTCGACCTCGTCGCGCGCCACGCTGGGCGGCATGGCGGGCAACAACTCCTGCGGCTCGCGCTCCATCGTCTACGGCACCATGCGCGACAACGTGCGCGCGATCGACGCCGTCACCATGGACGGCCGGGCCATGCGCTTCGGCGAGGTCTCGGACAACGAACCGGCGGCGCGGCTCGACCCCGCGCAGCAGGATCTGGTGACCAGGCTTCTCGGCATCGGCCGGCGCGAGGCGGACCACATCCGGGCCTCCTTCCCCGACGTCATGCGCCGGGTCGGCGGCTACAACGTCGACGCCCTGATGCCGGGGGGAGCCCCCAAGGGCAAATGGGCCGACGCCACGCTCTACCGGCCGCAGACGCACCCGAACCTTGCCCACCTGCTGATCGGCTCCGAGGGCACCCTCGCCTTCTCGACGCGCCTCCATCTCGACCTGCAGCCCCTGCCGAAGCACAAGGTGCTGGGCGTGTGCCACTTCCCCACCTTTTATCAGGCCATGGACGC
>PFFW01000040.1:0-33492 GCA_002781745.1 Rhodospirillales bacterium CG15_BIG_FIL_POST_REV_8_21_14_020_66_15 | reverse complement strand
CGAACTGGTCGACCGCACCATGATCGGCCTGGCCCGCGACATCGAGATATTCCGCCCCACGGTGGAACGCTTCGTGAAGGGCGCGCCCGACGCGCTGCTGCTGGTCGAGTTCGCGGGGGAGGAGCCCCAGCCGCAGCTCGCCAAGCTGAAACAACTGGTCGAGATGATGGGCGACCTGGGCTTCGCGGACGCCGTGGTCGAGGCCGTGGACCCGGCCTTCCAGCGCGACATCTGGGAGGTCCGCAAGTCGGGCCTCAACATCATGATGTCGATGAAGGGCGACGGCAAACCGATCTCCTTCGTCGAGGACTGCGCCGTGCGCCTGGAGGACCTGGCCGAATACACGGACCGCCTGACGCAGGTGTTCCGCAGGCACGGCACCGAGGGGACCTGGTACGCCCATGCCTCGGTCGGCACGCTGCACGTGCGGCCGGTCATCAACCTGAAACAGGACCTGGGCGCCAGGCAGATGCGCGCCATCGCCGAGGAAGCCTTCGAGATGGTGCGCGAGTACAAGGGCTCGCACTCCGGCGAGCACGGCGACGGCCTGGTGCGCTCCGAATTCCACGAGGCCATGTTCGGCACGCGCATGGTCGAGACCTTCAACGAGGTCAAACGGGCCTTCGATCCCGATGGCCTGATGAACCCGGGCAAGATCGTCGACCCGCCGAAAATGGACGACCGCTCGCTGTTCCGCTTCAAGCCCGGCTATGCGACGGAAAAGATCGCGACCGCCTTCGACTGGTCCGACTGGGGCGGCTTCGCCGGCGCCGTCGAGATGTGCAACAACAACGGCGCCTGCCGCAAGCGGGACGCGGGCGTCATGTGCCCGTCGTTCCGCGCCACCGGGGACGAACAGCACCTGACCCGCGGCCGCGCCAACAGCCTGCGGCTGGCCCTTTCAGGACAACTGGGCCCGGACGCTTTCACCTCAGACGACATGCATGCCGCCATGAAGCTGTGCGTCGGCTGCAAGGGCTGCAAGCGCGAATGCCCGACGGGCGTCGACATGGCGCGCATGAAGATCGAGTTCCTCAATCAGTACAACAAGCGCCACGGCCTGCGCCTGTTCGACAGGCTGGTCGCCTACCTGCCGCGCTACGCGCCCATGGCGTCCAAGGTCGCCTGGCTTCTCAACCTGCGTGATGCCGTGCCGGGCATGGCCTGGCTGTCGGAAAAACTGGTCGGCTTCGCCGCCGAGCGCAGCCTGCCGCGCTGGGCGGCGCGGCCGGACGACGGCGCCGCCGGCGTCGGCGACGCCGATTGCTGCCCCGCCGGCCCGGCGGTGGTCCTGCTGGGCGACACCTTCAACACGTACTTCGAGCCGGACAACCTGCGCGCCGCGCGCCGGGTGCTGACCGCCGCCGGCTACCGCGTGGTCACCGCCCAGGCGCCCGATAGCGCGCGGCCGCTGTGCTGCGGGCGGACGTTCCTGGCGGCGGGTCTCGCCGACGAGGCCAAGGCGGAGGCGCGGCGCACCCTGGAAGCCCTGAAGCCCTTCGTCGACGCGGGCGTGCCGGTGATCGGGCTGGAGCCGTCCTGCCTGTTGACCCTGCGCGACGAGTTCACGGCCCTGCTGCCGGGCGAGGACACGAAGGCGCTTGCCGCCAAGGCCATGCTGTTCGAGGAGTTCCTGGCGGCGGAAGCCGAAGCCGGAACCCTGACCCTGCGGCTCACGAATGCCGACGGCGGCAAGGCGTTGCTGCACGGGCATTGCCACCAGAAGGCCTTCGCCGCCATGGGGGCCGTGGAGAAGACGCTGCGCCTGGTGCCGGGGCTGGACGTGGAAACCGTCGATTCAAGCTGCTGCGGCATGGCCGGCGCTTTCGGCTACGACAAGGACAACGTCGCCGTGTCCAAACGCATGGGCGAACTTGCCCTGCTGCCCGCCGTGCGGGATGCCGGCGCGGACACGCTGATCGTCGCCGACGGCACCAGCTGCCGCCACCAGATCGCCGACGGCACGCCACGTCAGGCGGTGCATGTCGCCCGGGTTCTCGACCGCTATCTGGCCCAGGAATGACGCCCATGGACGCCTCGCCCCGCACGCCCATCGACCGCCCTTCCCTGCACGACACCATCGTCGACCGGGTGCGCACCATGGTCTACGACGGCGACCTGAGGCCGGGCGAGAAGGTGCCGGAACGCCGGCTCTGCGAGACCCTGGGCATCTCGCGCACGCCGCTGCGCGAGGCCCTGAAGGTGCTGGCGTCCGAGGGCGTGCTGGAACTGCTGCCCAACCGGGGTGCCAGGGTCGCGCGCCTGACGGCCGAGGATGTCGACGAGATGTTTCCCGTCATGGGCGCCCTGGAGGCGCTGGCGGGCGAGCTGGCCTGCGCCAACGCGACCGAGGCCGACCTGGCCGAACTGCGGGCGCTGCATTACCAGATGGCGCTGCACCACACGCGGGGGGAACGGGCCGAGTATTTCGCCCTCAACCAGAAGATCCACGAAAAGATCATGGGCTCGGCCGGCAACGGCCTGCTGGTCTCCCTGTACGAGGGGCTGGCCGGGCGCATCCGCCGCGCGCGCTATATTTCCTCCATCACCCCCGACCGCTGGAAGCAGGCGATGGCCGAGCACGAGGAAATCCTGGCGGCGTTGGAGGCCCGCGACGGCCGGCACCTCGCCCTCGTGCTGAAGGACCACCTGCGCAACAAGTGCGAGGCGGTGAAGGAGGCCATCCGCCGGGGCGCGGAAGAGGACGCCGCTTGACGCAGCTGTGATCCCCGGTGAGCGGCGGACTCTGCTACACCGGTTCCCAGGAAAACCGGGAGCCCGCATTCCGTGATTGAGCATTTCGCCGCGACGGTCCATCGTTCCGGCATGTGGAAGTCGTGCATGACCTTCATCTTCGGCGAGCCGGTCGGCGACCGCTTGCCCGCCCGCGTACGCGCGCGCATCGCCCTGCAGCAGGAACAAAGCGAGAAGCTGATCTCCTGGGTGCAGATGCTGCTGGTCGTGCTGTTCGCCAGCCTGTGGGCCGTCGCACCCAAGACCGCCATGAATCCGGATTTCAATCTGGTGCCGGCGGCGCTGGGCTTCTATTTCCTGTTCACCCTGGCGCGGCTGATCGTCGCCTACCGCGGCGCCCTGTCCCGGCCGTTCCTGATGGCGTCCGTGGTCATCGACATCGGGCTGCTGATGCTGCTGATCTGGTCGTTCCACATCCAGTACATGCAGCCGGCAAGCTTCTACCTTAAGGCGCCGACCCTGATGTACGTGTTCATCTTCATCGCGCTCCGCGCGCTGCGGTTCGAGCCGGGCTACATCGTGCTGGCCGGCGTGTCGGCGGCGGTCGGGTGGATCGCCCTGATGCTCTACGTGGTTCACGCCGAGGCGGGCAATCCGATGATCACCCGCAACTACGTGGAATACATGACGTCCAACGCCATCCTGATCGGCGCCGAGGTCGACAAGATCGTCTCGATCCTGCTGGTCACCGCCGTCATGGCCGTCGCCGTGCTGCGCGCGCAGCGCTCGCTCTACCGCGCCATCACCGAAAGCACGGCGGCCCAGGATCTGACGCGTTTCGTCTCCAAGGAAGTGGCCGAGCGCATCACCCAGGCCGATCACGCCATCCAGCCGGGCGACGGCGAAAGCAAGGTCGCGACCGTCATGTTCACGGACATCGAGGGTTTCTCCACGGCGTCGGAGAAAATGTCCCCCAAGGAACTGGCCCGCACCATCAACGACTACTTCCAGGCCGTGGGCGAGGTCATCACCCGCCACGGCGGCGTGGTCCTGCTGTTCGAGGGAGACGCCATGCTGATCACCTTCAACGCGGTGACGCCGTCGGAGAACCATGCGACCCGCGCGTTGGACTGCGCCCTCGACCTGCAGCGCGTGTGCACCGAGCGGACTTTCGGCGACGGGGTCGCATTGCTGACGCGCTGCGGCGTCAACACGGGGCCCATCGTCGTCGGCGCCGTCGGCACGGCCGACCGCCTGACCTTCACCGTGCACGGCGACAACGTGAACATCGCCGCCCGCCTGGAGCAGCTGAACAAGCAGTACGGCACCTACGTCATGTGCACGCAGGAATGCATCGACGCCTGCCGCGGCGCCTACCAGTTCGATTTCAAGGGCGAGATCCCGGTGAAGGGCCGCGCCGCGCCGGTCAAGGTCTATTCCGTCGCCGCCGAGGACTGAGCCGCCAGCACCGCATCCACCGCCTCGGCGAAGCCGGCGCCCGACGGCGACGGCGTGACATAGGCGGGCGGCACCTTCAGGTGGTCCGCGAAATCGGCGACGTTGGCCACACCCACCGAATGCGGAAAGAACTCGAACAGCGGCGCGTCGTTGCGGCTGTCGCCCACGAACATCCAGCGCGCCCGCTCCGCCCGGTCCGACACGTCGGCGCGGTAAAGCTCGCGCAGCACCAGACAGGTCGTCGTCAGCTTGTCGTAGGGGCCGAGCCAGCCGTTGACGTGGATGTTGGACCACGTCGCGGTCATGCCCGCGGCCTCCATGATGGCGACGATTTTCCCGATCGCCTCCGGGGCCAGCGGCGCCACGTCCTGGGCGTGATCGATGGCAAGGTCGGTCTCGCGGTAGGCCTGGTCGGCGGCGAGCGCCGCGCCCGGTACCTCGGCGACGATCTTCTCCAGCACCTTCTCGTACTCGGTCCAATGGCCGCGCCGCTCGTCGCGCGCCAGGATATGCAGGTGCACCATGCGCCCCGTCTCGGGGTGCAGGCGGAACACGAACCCCCCCGATTCCCCGATCACCGCGTCCACGGGCCAGGTCCGCGCCATGGCGTCGCAGGTCCCGGCGGCGGCGCCCGTCACGGCGATGACCGTGAGGCCGGCCGCCTGTGCCCGCTCCAGCGCCGCCAGGGCGGTCGAGGTGATCCTGCCGCCGGTGGTCAGGGTGCCGTCGACGTCGGTGATGATGCCGCGGACGGCGCGCCGGTCGTCGACCGAAAACGCGTCGAGCCCGGCACTCATGCCCGAAGTTCGCCGCCCGTGGCCTTGGCGACGCTGGCGACGACCTTGTCGGCCACGGCGTCGATGTCGGCGTCGGTCAGGGTCTTTTCCGTCGGCTGCAGGACGACGTTGATGGCGAGCGACTTCCTGCCCTCGGCGATGCCCTTGCCCTCGTAGACGTCGAACAGGGTAACCTCGGTGATCAGCGCCTTGTCGGCCGCATAGGCGGCGGCGATAACGCGCGCGGCCTCGACCCCGGCGTCGACCACGAAGGCGAAGTCGCGGGCCACGGATTGCAGGGGCGACAGGACGAGCGCCGGCCTGGCGGCCGACTTCTTCGCCTTCGCATTGGGGAGGTTGCCGAAATGGATCTCGAAGGCGGCGGCCGGGCCCTTCACGTCGAGCGCCTTGAGCACCGCCGGATGGACCTCGCCGAACGCGGCCAGAACCATGGGCCCGAGGCGCAGCACGCCCGAGCGGCCGGGGTGATACCACGCCGGCGCCTCGGCCGCGACCTGGGCGCGCTCGGCCGGCAGGCCCAGGTCGGCAAGCACGGCCTGGACATCGGCCTTGGCGTCGAAGGCGTCGACGCCGCGCGGCGCGGCGGCCCAGTGACGCGGTCCCGTGCGGCCGACGCGGATGCCGGCGGCGACCATCCGCTGGTCCTCGGGCTTCGATCCCGGGAACTGGGGCCCGACCTCGAACAGCGAAAGGTCGCCCGTGCCGCGCGCCTGGTTGCGCGCGGCGGCGGCCAGCAGGTTGGGCAGGATCGACGGGCGCATGACGTCGAGGTCGGCGCTGATGGGGTTCAACAGCCGCATGGCCGCGGTGACGCCGCCGAACAGGTCGGCCTGGTCCCCCGGCATGAAGGAATAGGTCACGGCCTCGACCATGCCGCGGGCGGCGAGCAGACGGCGCGCCTGGGCGCGGCGGCGCTGGTCGGCGTTCAGGACCGGGCCCGGGGTCTCGTCGGGGCGCGTGACGGACACGGCCGGAATACGATCGTAACCGAGGATGCGCACGATCTCCTCGACCAGGCAGGCCTCGGACACGATGTCGGAGCGCCACGACGGCACGGCCACGGTCAGGCGGCTGCCCTGGTCGGACTCGACGGCGACGCCCAGCACGTTCAGGATGCGGCGCGCCTCGACACCGTCGACCTGGGTCCCGCCCAGGGTCGCGACACGGTCCAGGTTGAAGTCCAGCGTGCGGCGCCAGTCGGGCCCGCCGCCGGCGGAAACCACGTTCGAGGCCTCGCCGCCGCACAGATCGAGGATCAGGCGCGTCGCGATCTCACAGGCGTCGTCGAGGAACGCCGGGTCGACGCCGCGCTCGAAGCGATAGCGGGCATCCGTCTGCAGGTTGAGCTTGCGGCCCGTCATGGCGGTGCGCACGGGATCGAAATAGGCGACTTCCAGGAACACCTCGGTCGTCGTTCCGGTGCAGCCGGAGTTCATGCCGCCGACGACCCCGGCGACGGCTTCGGCGCCGCCCGCGTCGGCGATTACCGTCATTTCGGGATCGAGGTCGTATTCGACCTCGTTGAGGGCGAGGATCTTCTCGCCGGGCCTGGCCAGGCGGGCGGTGATGGGGCCCGCGACCTTGGCCGCGTCGAACACGTGCAGCGGGCGGGCGAATTCGAAGGAGACGTAGTTGGTGATGTCGACCAGCGCCGAGATCGGGCGCAGGCCCACGGCGGTCAGCCGGTCCCGCAGCCATTTCGGGCTCGGCCCGTTCTTCACCCCCCGGAAATGGCGGCCGACGAACCGCGGACAGGCGCTCGCCGTTTCCGGCGTGAAGTCGAGTTCGACGGCGATGGGGCTGTCGTAGGTCCCCGCCACGGGCGAGGCGTCCAAGGGCTTCAGCGTCCCCAGGCCCGAGGCCGCGAGGTCGCGGGCGATCCCCCTCACTCCTAAGCAGTCGCCCCGGTTGGGCGTGATGGCGATCTCGATCACCGGATCGGCGAGGCCCATGACGTCGACGGCGCGCGCGCCGACCGCGGCATCGGCGGGCAGCTCGACGATGCCCTGGTGTTCGTCCGACAGGCCCATTTCGCGTTCCGACAGCAGCATGCCGTTGGAGGTGACGCCCCGGATTTCCGTCGGTTTCAGGGTGATGCCGGTGCCGGGGATGTAGGAGCCGGAGGGCGCGAACACGCCCTTGAGCCCCGTCCGCGCGTTGGGCGCGCCGCACACCAGCTCTACCGTTTCGGTTCCGGTATTTACCTGGCAAACCCGCAGGCGGTCCGCGTCGGGATGCTGTTTCGCTTCCAGAACTTCGCCGACGACGAAGGTTTCCAGGCCCTTGGCGCGATCTGTGACGCCCTCGACCTCGAGCCCGACCATGGTCAGGCGGTCCGTGACCTGATCCAGCGTCGCGTCCGTTTGCAGATGCTGCCTGAGCCAGCCGAGGGTGAACTTCATCGGTTCAGCCCCCCGGTCAGGGTCGGCACGTCGAGCGCCGCGAAGCCGTAGTGGCGCAGCCAGCGCAGGTCCGATTCGTAGAACGTCCGCAGGTCCGGCACGCCGTACTTCAGCATGGCCATGCGCTCGACTCCCATGCCGAAGGCGAAGCCCTGGTACTTGTCTGGGTCAACGCCGCAGTTGCGCAGCACGTTGGGGTTGACCATGCCGGCGCCCAGGACCTCGAGCCAGTCGCCGCCGCCGATCTTCAGTTCGCCGCCGGCGCGGGTGCAGCCGATGTCGACCTCGGCCGAGGGTTCGGTGAAGGGAAAATAGCTGGGCCGGAACCGCACGGGCAGGTCGTCCATGCCGAAGAAGGCGCGGCAGAAGTCGATCAGGCAGCCCTTGAGGTGGCCCATGTGGGTCTTCTCGTCGACCAGCAGGCCCTCGACCTGGTGGAACATGGGCGAATGGGTGGCGTCGTAGTCGCAGCGGTAGGTGCGTCCCGGCACGATGACGCGGTAGGGCGGCGGGCCCGCCTGCATGGTGCGGATCTGCACCGGCGAGGTATGGGTGCGCAGGACCATGCGGCCCTGTTCGCCATCGTTTTCATCCGCCGACGGCAGGTAGAAGGTGTCGTGCTCCTGCCTGGCCGGGTGGTCGGGCGGGATGTTGAGGGCCGTGAAGTTGTGCCAGTCGTCCTCGACGTCGGGCCCTTCGGCGATGGCGAACCCCATGTCGCCCAGCACGGCGACGATCTCATCGATGACCTGGCTGATGGGATGGATGCGTCCCGTCTCCTCGGGCCGCGCCGGCAGGGTGACGTCGATGCGCTCCTCGGCCAGGCGGGCGTCGAGCGCCGCCCCCTCCATGGCCGCCTTGCGGGCGTCGAGGGCCTCGGCGACGGCGTCCTTGAGCGCGTTGAGCGCCTGCCCGGCCTCGCGCCGCCGATCCGGATCGAGGCCGCCCAGCCCCTTCATCTGATCGGTGATGCGGCCCTTCTTGCCGAGCGCCGCCACGCGCACCTGTTCCAGCGCGTCCAGGTCCGCCGCCGCCTCGACGGCGGCAAGCAGTTCCTCACGGAGCTTGTCGACACTCTCCATGGCCACGCCTCGTCGTTCAGATGCCGGTCGCGGGGTCCGGCGCCCGATGGAAATTGCGGCGGGCGCCGGGGTTCCGGGATGGAGGTTAGTTGCCGAGGGCGGCCTGAGCCTGTTCCACCAGCGACTTGAAGGCCTCCGGTTCGCGCACCGCGAGGTCCGACAGGACCTTGCGGTCAAGCTCGATGCCGGCCTTGTCCAGGCCGTTCATGAACTGCGAATAGGTCAGGCCGTGTTCGCGCACGCCCGCGTTGATGCGGGTGATCCACAGGCGGCGGAAGTTCCGCTTCTTGGCGCGGCGGTCGCGATAGGCGTATTGCAGCGCCTTTTCGACCTTCTCCAGCGAGATGCGGAAGTTGTTCTTGTTGCGGCCGCGGTAGCCCTTGGCGCGGGCGACGACCTTCTTGTGACGGGCGTGCGCGGTGACGCCCCGTGTGACACGTGCCATTGTCCAGCTCTCCTAATTTCGATCGGTCGGCGGCGTTACAGATAGGGCGCGTAGGTCTTGATCTGGCGCGCGTTGGTCGCGTCCAGAACCATGGTGCCCCGGGCCTTGCGCTTCATCTTGGTGGAGCGCTTGCGCAGGTTGTGCCGCTTGAAAGCGAAATTGCCGCGCACCTTGCCGGTACCGGTGACCCGGAACCGTCCCTTGGTGCTGGACTTGGTCTTCAGCTTGGGCATTTCGACATCCTTTCGTGATCGGGCGCCGCCGGAGCAGGCACCCTAAGGTCTTGATAACGGTCGTTTCGCGGCGGCGAGGCATGCCCGTTACAAAGCCATGCCGCCCGTTCGAGCCGCGGGTTATAGCGCCGGGGGGCAATGGATGCAAGGGCCGGGGCGATCCGTGGACCGCCGGTCAGCGGCCGTCGGCCGCGGCACGATGCTCGGGCAGCACCACGGCGACGGTCGTGCCTTCGCCCAGGGCGCTCTCGATCTCGATGGTGCCGCCGTGAAGCTCCACCAACGAACGCGAGATCGCGAGCCCCAGCCCCCAGCCCTTCTCGGCCGCGTAGGGCGCCTGCGGCTCGCCCGCGGAGGGGGCCGTGATGTCTTCCAGGCGTTCGGGCGCGATGCCGATGCCCGTGTCGGACACCAGGATGCGGACGGCCGCGGGGACGGGCTCCACCGCGATCGTGATCCGCCCGCCCGGCTCCGTGAACTTCGCCGCGTTGGACAAAAGGTTCAGCAACGTCTGCTTGACCGCCCGCCGGTCCGCGTGAATGGGGGAAAGGCCGTCCGGCACCCGGGTTTGCAGGTCGATGCCCTTGGCGCGAACGACCTCGGTCATGGTGTTCGCGCAGTCGGCGACGATGTCACCGACCTGCGCGGGCGCAAGATGAAGATCCCGGCGCCCCGCCTCGATCGCCGAGATGTCGAGGAGATCGTTCACCAGATCGAGCAGGTGGCCGGCGCTGGCGTGGATGTCGCGGGCGTATTCGCGGCGCTTCGCCGCGCTGGGCGCGCCGAAATAGTCGTTGGCCAGGATGTCGGAGAAACCCAGGATGGCGTTCAAGGGCGTACGCAGTTCGTGGCTCATGGCGGCCAGAAACTCCGACTTGGCGCGGTTCGCCTGCTCGGCCGCGTACAGGGCCTCGTCACGCGCCCGCCGCGCCCGCCGTTCCTCGGTCACGTCGGTCCCCGTGCCGCGATAGCCGACGAACCGGCCGTCCTCGGCGAACAGGGGCTTGCCGCTGACCCGGGCGGACCGCAGGTTGCCCCCGCTGTCCGTGAACTGATACTCGAAGGCGCGGAAGGCGCGGTGGTTCTCCAGGTCGTCCAGATGGGCGCGCCATTTCAGCCGGTCCGTGTTCCCGCCGGTCACGTCCGGCCACCGCTTGCCCAGAAGAGCCGCGGGGTCGAAACCGATGATCTCGCCCGTGCGGCGCGAGAAATAGCGGAACCGCAGGTCCGCATCCATTTCCCACAGCCAGTCCGAGGCGATTTCGGCGAAGTCGCGGAACCGCGCCTCGCTTTCGGCCAGCTTGCGCCGCGCCGTGATCTGCTCCGTCAGGTCGACGCTGACCGAGCCGACCTTCGTGATGCGGCCCGCGCGGTCGAGGATGGGAAATTTCGTGACGTGAAGGATATGCGTCTCGCCGCTGGCGAAGGGCCGTTCGACCTGGCGGCTGATCGTGCGGCCGGTGGTCAGGACGTCCCGTTCCTGGGCGTTCATCAACTCCACTTCGTCCTGCGACTGGAAATTCACGATCTCGTCGGAGCGGCGGCCGACCATGTTCTCCCGATCGATTCCGTACCACGTCATGTAGGTCCGGTTGGGCCGTTCGACGATGTGGTGTTCGTCCTTGATCAGAAGCCCCACGGGCACGTTTTCGAACACGGAATGAAGGATGCTCTCGCTTTCCTCGAGCGCCTGGCGCTGGCGGTCGAGAAGCGTCGTCTGGCGCACCATGCGGAGGACCGTCGCCACCAGCCCTGAAAGCACCAGAACGGCCGAGGCGGCGACCACGAACCAGCTTGCCGTCAACCCCAGGGGGGCCGCCGCCGCCAGGGCATCGGCCAGGGCGTTCGCCCCCGGACGCGCCTTCATGGTCGACAGGTCGGCGGTGTAGATCAGGATGCCGAGCCACAGGCCGGCCAGGACCAGGACCACGCCCAGGGTCGCGCCGGCGCGCCGCAGTTCGCGGAACCGGCGAAGCGCCACGACCGTGCCGGCGAAAGCGATGGCGATCAGCAGGATCTCCATGGCGACCAGGCCGAACCAGGTCGTCGACATACCGAAAATTGCCGTGCCCTGCATGCTGTTCCCCCCAAAGAACACACGCCACGCATGTTCGAACGCAGGTCTACTCCGTAATCGACACGCCACCCCGGAAAGTAAAGGTCCCTGATTTGGACATGCCGACGATGATGCAGCCGTCGCCCTGGTTGTAGATCTGCCAGCCGCGCAGCAGGATGGATTGGCCCGACGGGATCGCATGCAGCTTCGCCGCCCCGCCCAGGGTCTCGATCACGCCCTTGCCCTCCGGATCGGCGGTCAGAAAGTAGCGCCCCGACTTGTCGGCGTTGAACTGCGCCTTCTGGCAAACATAAACGTGGCGCGCATGATGGGACATGGTTTCCATCTTGGCCACCGCCTTGGCGAACTGGATGCAGCGGTCGGTGACCTGCTCGTCCGACGCGAACTTGGGCAGGCCGACAAGCTGGCGCTGCGTGAATTCGGTGTACACGATGCCGGCCGGGATGCGGTACTGCTCCTTGATCTGGGCACACACGTCGTAGTCCTGGACCTTGAATCCCTCGCGCGCCGCGCGCTTGGCGAAGGCGTTGGCCTTGGCCGCCAGTTCCATGGCCTTCTTGTCCAGCTTTGCCTGCTGTTCCTGGGCGACGTGGCCCATCACCTGATAGGCATACCAGCCGAGAAGCCCCACGGCGGGCACCACGAAAATGAGGGCGATGCCCCAGAAGAAGCTCTTCGGCAGGCCCTTCTTGCCGTTGCCCGAGGGCTTCTTCCTGCCCGCGGCCTTGGCTTTCGCCCCGGACTGCGGCCGCTGGGGCGCCTTGCCGCCTTCATTCGCTTTTGCCTGTTCCGCCATGAATCCTGCCGTTTCGGGGCCCGCCGTGCCGGTATGACCGCGCGACAGCCTACGCGCAGACCCTTACATTACCCTTAACCCGTTTTTCTCACCACCCGCCGGGTCCGCGCCATTGACCCCGACCGGGACCCGCCCCATTCTGCCCCGCCATGCTGTTACTCGGTTACATCGGCGGGGGGCAGGCGGCCTTCGACCCCCTGATCCTGCTGCTGCTCGCGCTGCTGCTCGACGCCTACCTGGGCGACACGCCCTGGCTGTTCAAGCGCGCCAAGCATCCGGTGGCGCTGCTGGGCGACCTGATCGACTGGCTGGACCGCAAGTTGAACCGCGACAAGCGCCCGGAGATGGACCGCGCCGTGCGCGGCGCCATCGCCGTCCTCGCCGTGGTCGCGCTGACCGGCGTCCTCGGGCTGGGCGTGGCCTGGCTGTCGCTCGCCCATCCGCTCGGCTGGGTGGTCGAACTGTTCTGCCTGGTCCTTCTGCTGGCGCAACGGGGGCTTTACGACCATGTGCGCGCCGTGCGCGCCGGCCTGAACGAAAGCCTGGATGCCGGGCGCCGCGCGGTCTCGCACATCGTCGGGCGCGATCCCGACCAGCTCGACAACCACGGCGTGGCCCGCGCCGCCATCGAATCGGCGGCCGAGAATTTCGGCGACGGGGTGGTCGCCCCGGTCTTCTACTACGTGCTGTTCGGGGCCCCCGGCCTGTTCGTCTACAAGGCCGTCAACACCATGGATTCGATGATCGGCCACCGCACGCCCAGGCACCGCGCCTTCGGCATGACGGCGGCGCGCCTGGACGACGTGCTGAACCTGATCCCGGCCAGGCTGTCCGGCCTGTTCATCTGTTTAGGGGCGGCGTTCGCGCCCGGCGGGCGGCCGCTGCGGGCGGTCAAGGTGATGCTGCGCGATGCCGGCAAGCACCGCTCCATGAACGCCGGCTGGCCCGAGGGCGCCATGGCCGGCGCACTCGGCCTGGCGCTGGCCGGACCGCGGCGTTACGCCCAGGATGTCGCCCGCGATCCCTGGATCGGCGACGGCACCGCCCAGGCGACGGCCGCCGACATCGGCCGCGCCCTCTACCTTTACGCCGTCGCCTGCCTGATCAACGCGGGCTGGGTCGCGGCGGTGGCCACGGTGCGCTTTTCCCTGCCGCCGGGCTGACGCGCGGATTTCCGATCACCAGACCATTGCCGGGGGCGGACCCTGCGGGCAGAATGCGGCGAAACCACAGGGAGGAACCATGGACCACACCGCCGACCAGCCCCTTTGGACGCCGCCGCGGGAGTATGCCGAGGGCTCGGCGATCAACCGCTTCCGCCTGCACCTGAACGAAACCCTGGGCCTGGACCTGGCCGACAGCGCGGCGCTGCACCGCTTCTCGGTCGACGACCGGGAGGCGTTCTGGGCCGCCGTCAAGGACTACACGGGCGTGCGCGCGGCGACCTGGGGCGACACGGTCCTGGTCGACGGCGACAGGATGCCGGGGGCGAAATGGTTCCCGGACGCGCGCCTGAACTACGCCGAGAACCTGCTGCGACGGCGCGACGGCGGCGAGGCCATCGTGTTCCGCTCGGAAACCGGGGCCCGGCGGGCCGTCACCTTCGCCGCGCTGTACGACCAGGTGTCGTCCCTGGCCCGATACCTGAAGGCCAAGGGCGTCAAGGCCGGCGACCGGGTCGCCGGGTACCTGCCCAACATGCCGGAGACGGTGGCGGCCATGCTGGCGGCGACCAGCCTGGGCGCCGTGTGGTCGTCGTGCTCGCCCGATTTCGGGGTGCAGGGCGTGCTCGACCGGTTCGGCCAGATCGAGCCCAAGGTGCTGTTCTGCACGGACGGCTATTTCTACAACGGCAAGCGCCACGACGTGCGCGCCAAGAACGCCGAGATCCTGGCCAGCCTGCCGAAGGTGGAACAGGTCGTCGTCGCCCCCTACGACCCCGCCGACCGGCCCGACCTCGGAATGATCCCGGGGGCGGTGCTGCTGGCCGACGCCATCGCCGCCCATGCGCCCGGCGAGATCGATTTCGCCCGGGTGCCGTTCGACCATCCGCTCTACATCATGTTCTCGTCCGGCACCACGGGGGCGCCCAAGTGCATGATTCATTGCGTTGGCGGAACTATATTGAAGCACGCCTGCGAGCAGGCCATCCAGGCCGACATCCGCAGGGACGACCGGGTCTATTTCTTCACCACCTGCGGCTGGATGATGTGGAACTGGCTGGTCTCGGTCCTGGCCTGCGAGGCCTGCATCCTGCTGTACGACGGCTCACCCTTCCATCCCGGACCCGAAACGATCTTCGACTATGCCGACGCCGAACGGATGACCCTGTTCGGCACCTCGGCCAAGTACATCGACGCCGTCGCCAAGTCGGGCATCCGCCCGAAGGACACCCATGACCTTTCCAGCCTGCGCGTGATGGTGTCCACGGGCTCGCCCCTGGCGCCCGAAGGGTTCGAGTTCGTCTATGACGCCGTCAAGCCGGACGTGCACCTGGTGTCGTTCACGGGCGGCACCGACATCATGGGCATCTTCGCCGGCGGCGACGCCACCAAACCCGTATGGCGGGGCGAACTGCAGGCTCCGGCCCTGGGCATGGCCGTGGAATGCTGGAACGACGAGGGCGTGCCGGTGATCGGCGAGAAGGGCGAACTGGTCTGCACCAGGGCCTTCCCCTCCATGCCCGTGGGTTTCTGGGGCGACGACGACGGCTCGCGCTACCGCGCCGCCTATTTCGAGCAGTGCCCCAACGTGTGGACCCACGGCGACTACATCGAGATCACGCGCCACGGCGGCATGATCGTCTACGGGCGGTCCGACGCGACCCTCAACCCCGGCGGCGTGCGTATCGGCACGGCGGAGATATACCGCCAGGTCGAAAAGCTGGAGGACGTGGTCGAAAGCCTGGTCATCGGCCAGGAGTGGGACCACGACGTGCGGGTCGTGCTGTTCGTGCGGCTGGCCGAGGGCAGGGCGCTCGACGACGCCCTGATCAAGCGCATCAGGGATCAGGTGCGCGCCAACTGCACGCCGCGCCACGTGCCGGCCAAGGTGGTCCGGGTCGCCGACATTCCGCGCACCAAGTCGGGCAAGATCACGGAACTGGCCGTGCGCGACATCGTCCACGGCCGGCCCGTGAAGAACCGGGAAGCGCTGGCCAATCCGGAGGCCCTGGACCTGTTCAGGGACCTGCCCGAACTGCAAAGCTAGCAGGCCCCCTTGAACACCTTGCCTCGCCCTTCGAGACGGCGCTCCGCGCCTCCTCCGGGGGTCACCGGGGGTGCCCCCGGCTCAAATTGCAACGGGGACACCCCGTGGCCCCGGGGTGAGGCAAAGTGTTGAAATGATTGACCTCACGCTGAGGAGCGACGCGTCTCGAAGCGTGACGTCAATCGCTTGCTCGATTTTTTCAGCAGCCTGCTCGATGTAGAGCCGCAAGAGACGACGGAGCGTCAACGTCGCCGTGCCGCCTCGATCGCCGCGACGTCGATTTTCGTCATGGTCATCATGGCATCGAACGCGCGCTTTGCTTCGCCGCCGCCGGCAGCCAGGGCATCGGTCAGTACGCGCGGAGTGATTTGCCAGGAAATCCCCCACTTGTCCTTGCACCAGCCGCACGCGCTCTCCTGGTCGCCGTTGCCGACGATGGCGTTCCAATAGCGGTCGGTCTCCTCCTGATCGTCGGTCGCGATCTGGAACGAGAAGGCTTCGTTATGCGTGAACACGGGACCGCCGTTGAGGCCGAGACACGGAATGCCCGCAACCGTGAATTCGACCGTCAACACGTCGCCCTCTTTGCCGCCTGGATAGTCGCCGGGTGCACGGTGCACGGCCCTCACCATGCTACCGGGAAAGGTGTCGGCGTAGAAGCGGGCGGCGGCCTCGGCGTCCTTATCGTACCAGAGGCAAATCGTATTCTTCGCCATTGCGTATTCCTTTCGCTTCGAAGCCAAGATTTCGGCCTGGTTTTCTCATGCGCTCTCTTCCGAAATAGGCAGCCATCCGCATTTTTCCACTCCGCAAGCATCGTCGCGCCCGGGCAATCGCAAAGCGCGCTTAACCTTAACGCCGCCGTCCGCCTTGGGTCGGCACCGGAATGCCGCCTCGGATGCCGGGCGTTGGATTTCCACCGCCAGGCCGGCCCGGCCGGGTCATCCGCCTTCGAATTCGGCCAGCAGCCATTCGCGGAAGGCGCGGATCTTGGGCCGGTCCTCCTCGCCCTCGACGCAGGCCAGGTAGTAGGCCTGGGGCGCCGGCAGGGCGAAGTCGAAGGGGCGGACCAGGCGCCCTTCGGCCAGGTCGTCGGCGACCATGACGCTGCGCCCCAGCGCCACGCCCTCGCCGGCCCGCGCCGCCAGCAGCACCAGGTTGGAATGGGTATAGCCGGGCCCGCGTTCCGGATTGACCGCCTCGCAGCCGACGGCGGCCAGCCAGTCGCGCCAGTCGACGGGCATCTCGTCGTGCAGCAGGGTGTAATTGGCGAGGTCCGCGGGCGCCTTCAGCGGCGGCCCGCCGTCAAGCAGCGACGGCGCGCAAACCGGGAACAGTTCCTCGGTGCGCAAAAGGGTCACCGTCAGCCCCGGCCAACTGCCGCGGCCGTAGCGCACGGCCACGTCGACGCCTTCGCGCGCCAAGTCGACCATGCGGTCGGCCATGACCAGGCGCACGTCGATGTCGGGATGGGCCTGGCGAAACCGGCCGAGCCGCGGCACCAGCCACGACACGGCGAAGGAATCCATGGTGGTGACGGTCAGCACGCCCTCGGAATCCTGGCGCTGCACCCGGTTCACCGCCGTGGTCAGGATGTCCATGGCCTCGCGCACCTCGGGAAACAAAATCTGGCCCGCCTCGGTCAGCACCAGGGCGCGGCTCAGGCGCCGGAACAGGGGAAAGCCGAGCCAGTCCTCGAGCCCGCGAATCTGATGACTGACCGCCGCCTGGGTCACGTTCAGTTCCTCCGCCGCCTGGGTGAAGCTGAGGTGACGGGCCGCGGCCTCGAACGCGCGGAGCGCGTTCAAAGGCGGCAGGCGGCGTGACATGATTGTATCATAACATTAAATTTCCTTATCATGTCGGACCTATCCTAAGTCCGTGATTTTTTAATATATTGATATTATGACATTTTTACATTGTATCGATACATATGAATTATATTTTCTAATTCATAACCGAAAAATTGTCGTTTGTGAACGGTTCTCTCGCCGGCCTATTCAGTTCGGGCGCCCCGCACGGCGCGATCGGCACACCGCCTTCCCGTCAACCCGCCCGGACGGCTTTGCGTCGCCCCGGCATCGAAACAAGGACAGGACCCCATGGCATCGTCATCGACGACCACGCAGACCGCGGGCCGCACCGCCCGTCCGGGCCTGTTCCCTCTCGGAACGGCCCTCGCTTCGCTCATCGTTTCCGCCGGCCAGGCGGCCTTCAATTTCCCGACCCTGCTCGTGGAATGGCAGAAACGATCCGAGATGCGCCGCCACCTGGCGCAGATGGACGCCCGGCTGCGCGCGGATGTGGGCCTGACCGCCGCCGACGTCCGCCGCGAGGCCGAAAAGCCGTTCTGGATTTCCTGATCCAGCGTTCTACACTTGCCCCTGGCACATCGCGTGCCCTACTGAGGGCGGGACCGGCCCCGGCGGCCGGTCCCGCCGCCCTTTTCCCCGGCGCGTGCCGCGCGCCGGCCCGGCCCGGAACCGATGCCTTGATCCTGCTGCTTTACGCCGTAACCGTCTTCGCCTGGGGTTTCAGCTGGTACGGCGTGCAGTTGCAACTGGGCGTCGTCGCGCCCGAGGTCTCCGTGTTCTACCGCTTCGCCCTGTCTGCGGCGGTGATGTACGCGTTCTGCCGCGCGACCGGCCGCGCCATCGACTTCCGCCCGCGCGACCACGCCTGGGTCGCCGCCCAGGGCCTGTTCCTGTTCGGCTCCAACTTCTACCTGGTCTATCTGGGCGCCCAGTACCTGCCCTCCGGGCTGGTCTCCATCCTGTTTTCCATGATCATCGTCATGAACGTGGCCGGCGGCGCACTTCTCCTGCGCAACCCGCTGGAGCCCCGCATGGTGATCGGCGCCGTGTTCGGCATCGGCGGCATCGCCGTGGTGTTCTGGCCGGAACTGGCGGATTTCGACCTGTCCCGCGACGGCGCCAAGGGCATGGTCCTGGTGCTGTGCGGCACGGCGTCGGCGGCCACCGGCATGCTGGTCTCGGCCCTCAACCAGCGCCGCGGCCTGGGCGTGGTGCGCACCAACGCCATGGGCATGGTCTACGGCGCCGCGTTCATGCTGCTCTACTGCCTGGCGCGGGGTGCGGAGTTCCGCATGGCATGGACTGTTCCCTATATCGGCTCGCTGCTGTTCCTGTCGCTGATCTCAACCGTCGTCGCCTTCGCGACCTACCTGACGCTGGTCGGACGCATCGGACCCGAACGCGCCAGCTATTCGTCGGTCCTGTTCCCCCTGGTGGCGCTCGCCGTGTCCACCGTCATGGAGGGATTCCAATGGACGACGGCGGCGCTCGTCGGCGTCGGATGCGTTCTGATCGGCAATCTGTTCGTCCTCACCCCGCCGGCCCTCCTGGCCCGGATCGCCCGCAAGGCCGCCCGGCCGGCCACAACGGAAAGCTAAGCCCATGTCCGCCAAACGCATCGGTATCGCCGTCTGGACCGTCGCCTTCGCCGGCTGCCTGATCGGCAGCCTGAACCTGGGCACGCGCACCACCTTCGGCCTGTTCCAGACCGACATCCTGCGCGACCTCGCCATCGCGCCCAGCGATTTCGGCCTCGCCATCGCCGTGCAGAACCTCATGTGGGGCGTCGCCACGCCGTTCATGGGCGCGGTCGCCGACAAGTACGGCAGCATGCGCATGATGATCCTGGGGGCGCTGCTGTACGCGGCGGGCCTGTGGGTGATGGGCACGGCCGACGGCCTGGTCGGCTTCCATGTGGGCGCGGGCCTGCTGATCGGCATCGGCATGGGCGGCGTCGGCTTCGGCGTCGTGCTCGGCGCCGTGGGCCGCCGGGTCCCCGTGGAGCAGCGCTCCCTGGCGCTCGGCGTTGCCAGCGCCGGCGGTTCGTTCGGCCAGTTCTACATGGCGCCGGTGGGCCAGGCGCTGCTGGAGACCCAGGGCTGGACCGGGACCTTGACGACGCTCGCCCTGATCATGCTGTTCGCCGTGCCGCTGGCGTTCCTGCTGGCGCGCCAGCCGCTCGCCGCCGACGCGGTGCCGGTGGAACAGCGCCAGGGCAAGACCGCCGGCATCAGCCTGGGCGAGGCGCTCGGCGAGGCCTACCGCCACGTCGGCTTCAACCTGCTGACCCTCGGTTTCTTCGTGTGCGGCTTCCAGGTCGCCTTCATCACCGTGCACTTTCCCAAATATCTGGAGATCCTGAACATCGACCTGCGCATCGCGGCACTCGCCCTGTCGCTGATCGGGCTGTGCAACATCGTCGGCACTTTCGTCTGCGGCGCGCTGGGCGGGAGGTTCCCCAAGAAATGGGTGCTGGCGTGGCTCTATGCGCTGCGCTCGCTCTGCATCATCGCCATGCTGGCGGCGCCCAAGACGGAAACCAACATCCTGCTGTTCGCCGGCGCCATGGGCCTGCTGTGGCTGGGCACGGTGCCGCTGACCTCGGGCCTGGTCGCCAACATGTTCGGCGTGCGCTACCTGTCCATGCTGTTCGGCATCACCTTCCTCAGCCACCAGGTCGGCAGCTTCCTGGGCGTGTGGCTGGGCGGCTACCTGTACCAGACGACCGGGTCCTACGACCTGGTGTGGTACGGCTCCATCGCGCTCGGCTTCGCCGCCGCCGCCCTGCACCTGCCCATTTCGGAAAAGCATCCCGCCGCCGCCACGGCCTGAGCCGCCCGGCCGCGCCGCCGGCCACGCACGAAAGCCGCGTTTGCCGCCGCGGGAGATGCCGTAATATAACTCGGCCCTCCCGGGCGGCGGCCGCCGGCCGGGTCCCGCAACCCTGTCCGCCCGGCCGCCATGCTGCACATGAGTTCCATTCTGCTTTCGCTGACCGTGGTGCAGCTCATCATGGCCGCCGTGCTGGTCGCCTTCGGGTCCGTGCGCTCGAAGGCCAACGGCCTGAAGGAGATGGCCCTCGCCGCGGCGCTCGGCGGGATCGGCACCCTGGTCGCCGGGGCCGGCGCCGGGATGCTGGATTTCCGCCTGGCCGGCGCCGGGACCGTGTGTTTCGTTTTCGCCATGCTGGCGGCGGCGCGGTCCATGGCGCGCCTGCAGGGGCGGCGGCCGAGCCGTGCCCTGGAAACGGCGGCGGGCGTCCTGGGCGGCGGCGCCGTCGCCTATTTCGCGCTGGTCCAGCACAACGTCGCCGGCATCCTGGTCTCGGTGTCCATCGTCTACGCCGTCGTCTCGGCTCTTGTCGCGCGCGACCTGTTCGGCGAAACGGACCCGGCCCTGAGAAGCGGTTGCCGGATCCTCGGCGTCCTGTTCGCCGTGTTCGCCGTCCTGCACGTGATCCGCATCTTCGTTCGTCCGCTTATGGTCGGCACGCCCGGGCCGGGCGGCCAGATCGTGCTGATCGACGTGCTGTTCGCCTTCGTCGGCCTGGCGATCGTCATCGGCTGGTGCCTGGGACTGTTGTGGGCGATCTACAGCAGCGCCGAATACCGGCTGCGCGCCGCCTACGACGAACTGGACCGCTTCACCAGCGCGGTGGCCCACGACCTGAAATCGCCGCTCAACGCGGTGATCGGAAACATCGAGGCGATCACCCACCTGGGACCGGGCCTGGACGCGGCGCAGCGCGGCCGCTTCCTGGCCTCGGCCCACGAGGCGGCCATCGGCATGAACAGTTTCATCGGCGAACTGCTGGCCGACGCCCGGACCGACCGCGGGCAGACGGAAGCCGAGGCCGTGGACCCGGGCGACTGCCTGCGGGCCGCGCGCGACAACCTGCGCGCCCAGATCGAGGCCGTCGCCGCCGAGATCGACGCGGATCCCCTGCCCGCCGTGCGCGCCAACCGGCTGCAGGTCACGCGGGTGTTCCAGAACCTTCTCGACAACGCCGTCAAGTATCGGTCCCTGGAGCGGCCGCTGACGATCCGGGTCACGGGCGAACGCCAGGGCGGCATGGTCCGCATCGCCGTCAGGGACAACGGCGTCGGCATCGCGCAAGCGGATCAGGGCCGGGTATTCGATCTGTTCGAGCGCGCGGGAAAGCAGGCCCTGGTGCAGGGCGACGGCATCGGCCTGGCGGAATGCAAGCGCATCGTCGAGAAATTCGGCGGCGCGATCACCCTGGCGTCGGAACTGGGCGCCGGGTCGACCTTCACGGTCAGCCTGCCGGCGGCCGACGCCTGAGCGGCGGGGACGTCCCCCGGTCTCAGTTCACGGTGCCCGGCACGGCCCCCGTGGTCAGCACCACCTTGCCCGTCGACTTGCGCGACAGCAGCATGTTCATGCCCTCCTTCACGTCGGCCAGGTCGAACACGTGGCTGACGTGCGGGCGCAGGCCGCCCGCCGCCATCCAGCCGAGAAGTTCGTCGAACGAGCGGCGGATGAGGTCCGGGTCGAGCACCCGGTGGGCGCCCCAGTAGAAGCCGATGACCGAGAGGTTCTTGACCAGCAGGATGTTGGCCGGGATCTGCGGCACGGTGCCCGAGGCGAAGCCGACGACCAGGATGCGCCCGCCCTGCACGGTGCAGCGCAGCGAGGCGTCGAACGCCGTCCCGCCCACGGGGTCGTAGACGCAGTCCACCCCCCGCCCGTCCGTGATCTGCTTGACGCGCGCGCGGATGTCCTCTTGGCGGTAGTCGATCAGGTGGTCGGCACCGTAGTCCGCGGCGACCTTGAGCTTGTCCGCACCCCCCGCCGTGGCGATCACGGTGGCCCCCAGTTTCTTGCCGATCTCGACGGCGGTCAGGCCGACGCCGCCGGCCGCCCCGTGGACCAGCAGGACCTCGCCCGGTTGGAGCTTCAGCTTGTCCTTCAGGCCGACGTGCGACGTGCCGTAGACGATGGGAAAGGCGGCGGCGGAAACGAAATCCAGGTTGTCGGGGATGGGGTAGACCGTCGCCGCATCGGTCACGGCCTCGGACGCATAGCCGCCGTAGTGCAGGGTCGCCATCACCCGGTCGCCGGGCTTCACCCGGGTCACGCCGGGGGCGACCTCCAGCACCTCGCCCGCCGCCTCGAGCCCCGGCGAGAAGGGGAACGGCGGCCTGACCTGGTACTCGCCCCTGGTCATCAGGGTGTCGGCGAAGTTGATGCCGGCGGCGTGGACACGGAGACGCACGCCGCCGTCGACCATGGGCGGGGCCGGGGCGTCGTCGACGCAGGCCAGGGCGTCGATGCCGTCGAAACTGGTGCAGACTACGGCGCGCATGGGCGGGCTCCTTCGAACGGACGGGGATGGCGCGAAACTTGATTTCGGGCCGGAATTGGCCAAGGTTGCGCAACCTGACCACAACAGGCGCAAAGGGGTCAACGGCCCTTCGCCGGCCGAAACGGAGAAGAAGAGCGTCATGCGGGGATATTTCGGAATCGGGGTCGAGGGCATCTCCAAGACCATGAACGTGGGCAACCTGTTCCGCACCGCCCATGCCTTCGGCGCGTCCTTCGTGTTCACCGTCGACGCCACCTACGAACGCACCCTGGGCCAGAAGGCGGACACCTCGAAAAGCGGCGGACACGTGCCCTTCTACAGCTTCCCCGGCGTCGCCGAAGTGATGCTGCCCGACGGCTGCAAGCTGGTGGGGGTGGAACTGCTGGAGGACGCGACCGAGCTGCCGAGCTTCCGCCACCCGCAACAGGCGGCCTACGTCCTGGGGCCCGAGCGGGGGTCCTTGAGCCCCGCGATGCTGGCGCGCTGCGACCACACCATCAAGATCCCCATGGCGTTCTGCGTCAACGTCGGCATCGCCGGCGCCATCGTCATGTACGACCGGCTGATCAGCCAAAGCCGGTTCGCGGCCCGGCCCGTGGCCGAGGGCGGTCCGGTCGAGGCCCCGCCCGAGCCGAGGCACGGCGGGCGCTTCTCGCGCAAGGCGCAGGCCCGCATGAAGGCCTTCGAAGACACGCCGCCGGAAGTGTTCAACGAGGGGGAATGAGATCCCTTATCACGCGTGATCGTCTATCGCCACGGGAGGTTGGTGACTCCGAACTCAAGGCACTTTTCGGCGACGGGAATAAAGTCGACCCTGATCCCGTCAATGTGTCGTTCTCCCCGGAAACTCCGGGTCAAGACCCAAGCATCGTGGAGACTGTTTCTCTGACAGAACCCTATCAATTCCTTCAGTTCTTCGGGGTGGTTGAAAATTCGGTCGCTCCATTTCACCTCGTCTACCGCACTCACTCGTTGTTTCCGCTTGTCCAGATAGACGAAATCAACCTCTCCTGTTTTCCAGCGTCCGTAATGGATGTCATCGATTTCACGCGTAAGCCGATGCTGGGCGACATACGCGGTTTCGCATAAGGCGCCCATCGCCGGGTCGTTTTCTTGGCTCAAGTCGGCATTCGCGTCGAAAAGCGCCGCCCGCATCGATGGGTTGGTAAGATAGACCTTGAACTGCGAGCGTTTCCGAAAACGGCGGGCGTTCTGATCAACGCGATAAACGCGGTGGATGAGGAAGGCGGCTTCCAGATAATCGAGATATTTTTTTATCGTATTGGCGGAAACGCCGGAAGACGTGGACAGTTCGGGGACATTGGCTTCAAACCCGGTGTTATAGGCGATCACATTGAACAGCCGGTTCAATTCCTGGGTATCCGTGATCCCGTACAGGCTGGGCAGGTCGCGGAGAAGAACCTTTGAAATGATGTCGTCCGCGACGAAGCGCGGCATGTCCCGTCGGATCGCTTCGTTCAGAACGACCTCGGGAAACCCGCCGAAATTCAGATACTCGACGAAGAACCGATTCAACCTTGGCGTATCGTCTCGAATAATTGCCGGCTCCGGCGCCCCCCGAAACCTTAGGAACTCGCTGAACAACAGGGGCGGCAGGGTAAAGTCCGTGAACCTGCCGGCGCCGGATTCAACGCTTTTCAACTTCAAAGCCGCCGCCGCCGATCCCGACACGACGAACTGGATCGAATGATAGGAATCGACCAACGACTTCAGGTGCCGTTCCCAATCCTTGTGGTATTGGATTTCGTCATAGAAAACAAACAGTCGCGAGTTCCGGTCGTGTCCGTGCAGGTCCTGGAACAGACCAAGAAGGTCTTCGAGGGTTTTACCCGTGTAGGTCGGCGCCTCCAACGATACGGCCATGATGTGTTTCGGATCGATGCCATCATCGATCAGCCGCGTGACCGCCTGATTGATCATGACGGTCTTTCCGACGCGGCGCGGCCCCATGAGAACGACGGCGCGCCGGACATCCGCCGATTTGATCAGCGTATAAAATTCCTGAAAGTAGGATCGGAACGGCAGACTGCGAAAACGGTTCTCGACCTCGTTTGTTTCCCACCACGGGTTATCGAACGCGAGGCGATCTTTTATTTCAATATCAGTGATTTGGCGCATGCTACACGTTTCCATCAATTAATTGATGGAAAGTTTTGGCAACGGGCCGGTTCGTCCGGCGCCCCCGTTAACCTTTGTCCCAGTCCGCTTCGGGCCGAACCTCGCCGACCGGTTTGCCCTCGGCGTTGACGATCGGCATGTCAAGGAACGGCGCCATGTCGGCCCGCGCCCCGTCGTCGAAGGCACCCAGGAAATCCAGCAGATGCGCCGTCAGGGTGTCGGACGCCCGCTTGGCCCCGTCCTCGGCCTTGACCGCCACGCCGAGCCCGAGCCCCGGCAGGATCGCCGCGTGCACGGCCTCGGCCCCGGTCTTGGTGGCGAACACGGGGGCGCCCGTGCGCTTGGCGACGTTGATGCCCGCCGTCATGGCCGCATGGTCGAATCGCCCGCGGCCGGAAACCATGAAGTTATGTCTGACCATGGACCGCACGATGCGTTTCGCGGCGGCGGCCCTCACCGGACCCAGGCCCGCCGCCGCCGGATCGGCCATCCTGGCCATGGCGCGGGCCAGCGCCGCGAGCGGCATGCCGTAGACGGGAATGCCGCAGCCGTCGACGCCGCGCCCGCTGTCCGACAGGTCCGTCCCGCCCATCTCGACCAGCGCCTGATAGAGGCGCTGCTGCACCGGGTGGTCGGCGGCGGTGTAGCCATGCGTGTCCTCGCCCAGGTACAGGGCGGTGGCGAGGAAGCCCGCGTGCTTGCCCGAACAGTTGTTGTGCAGGCGGCAGGGGGCTTCGCCGCGCTTGATCAGGGCGCGCATGGCCATGTCGTCCGTCGGCATCTGCGCCCCGCATTCCAGGTCGCCCTCGGCCATGCCGATTTCGCCGAGCCAGGCCTCGACGGCCATGACATGGGCCGCCGACGCGGAATGGGAGGCGGTGGCCAGCGCGATGCGCTCGTCGGTCAGGCGCCAATGGTCGGCCGTCCCCGTCTCGATCAGGGCCAGGGTCTGCAGCGGCTTGATGGCCGAGCGGGGATAGATCTCCATCTCCGCGTCGCCCCAGGCGTGGACGAGGTTGCCGGCCGCGTCGGCGACCACCGCGTGGACGCGGTGGCGGCTTTCGACCAGGGTGCCGCGGGTGACCTCGACGGTGACGGGTTGGGCGGAGTGAACGTTCTTGACCATTCCTTCCCATGCCATCGAACGGCGGCGCTGGCAAGGACGGCGAGCGCTTCGGCCCCTACCGCACTTGAGGCGCGGCCCAGTCCCGGCTATCTATGGGCGATGATCCGCCGCCTTTTCGCACCGGCGCTTGCCGCCTTGGCCCTGATTGTCCCCGCCGCCGCCCAGGCGGCGCCGGAACTGATCGGCCTGTTCGACGACTGGGAGGCCTATACGGCCGAGGAGTCGGGGGCCAAGATCTGCTACATGGGGTCCGAGCCCAAGAAGATGGAAGGCAAGTACTCGGCGCGCGGCCGCGTGGTCATGCTGGTGACCCACCGCCCCAGGGACAAGGAGAACGGCGTCGTCTCCGTCACCACGGGGTATACCTACAAGGAAGGATCGCAGGTCACGGTCGCCATAGGCGACAATACCTTCACGCTGTTCACCACGGACGGCCATGCCTTCGCCGAGGAAGGCAAGGACAAAGCGCTGGTCGACGCCATGATCCGCGGCGTCGAGATGGTGGTCAAGGGCACCTCCAACCGCGGCACCCTGACCACGGATACCTATTCCCTGAAGGGCTTCACCGCCGCCTGGAAGGCCATCGGCAAGGCCTGCGGGGTTTAGCCTTTCGTTTCCTTTCCCATTGGGAAGCAGGCCCAGACGCGCTATATGAGGGCCCATGATGACCGAGACGTCCACCACCCCGGCGCCCGAAAAGATCAACCTGGTCGGCCTGTCCCGCGAGGAACTGGCGGCGGCGGTTGCCGCCGTGGGCGAAAAGCCGTTCCGCACCAAGCAGTTGTGGCACTGGATCTATCACCAGGGGGCGACCGACTTCGCCCGGATGACGACCCTGGCCCGGCCGCTGCAGGCGAAGCTGGCCGAGGTCTTCGAGGTCCGCAAGCCCGCCGTCAGCCGCGAGCAGACGTCCGAGGACCGCACCCGCAAGTGGCTGATGAAGTTCGCCGACGGCAACGAGGCCGAGACCGTCTACATCCCCGAGGACGACCGGGGCGCGGTCTGCATCTCGTCCCAGGTCGGCTGCACCCTGACCTGCACCTTCTGCCACACGGGCACGCAGAAGCTGGTGCGCAACCTGACCTCGGCCGAGATCGTCGGCCAGTTCATGGTCGCCCGTGACAGTTACGGCGAATGGCCGACGCCCAAGGACGGCGGGCGGCTGATCTCCAACATCGTGATGATGGGCATGGGCGAGCCCCTGTTCAATTACGACAACGTCTCACGCGCGCTGAAGATCATCATGGACGGCGAGGGCATCGCGCTGTCCAAGCGGCGCATCACGCTGTCGACCTCGGGCGTGGTGCCGATGATGGAGAGATGCGGCGAGGACCTGGGCGTCAATCTGGCGGTCAGCCTGCATGCCGTGACGGACGAGCTGCGCGACGTGCTGGTGCCCATCAACCGCAAGTATCCCCTGAAGGAGCTGATCCGCGCCTGCCGCGACTATCCCGGCGCCAACAACGCGCGGCGCATCACCTTCGAATACGTGATGCTGAAGGGCGTCAACGACTCGGAAGCCGACGCGCGGCAGCTGCTGCGTCTGATCAAGGGCATCCCCGCCAAGTTCAACCTGATCCCCTTCAACGCCTGGCCCGGCGCGCCCTACGAATGCTCGACGCCCGAGGCGATGGACAAGTTCGTCAAGATTCTTAATGACGGCGGCTTCTCCTCCCCCATCCGCCAGCCGCGCGGGCGCGACATCATGGCCGCCTGCGGGCAGTTGAAATCGGCCAGCGAGCGCGCCAGGGAACAGGAACGCCTGAAGCGCATGGCGGCGCGGGTCGAGGCCCTGGCCCCGGCCGGCGCGGACGCCCGCGCTCCGAACGCGGCGGGCAATGCCTGACCGGGCCGCCGCCTCCGGCGGGGTCGCGATCGCCGATTTCCCGGGCCGCGTGCGCACCGCCGTCCGCGGCATCGTCATCGCCGACAGCACCAACGTGAAGGTCCTGCGCGAGGGCGGATACCCCGCCGTGTTCTACTTCCCGCCCGAGGACGTGCGCCTGGCCGAATTCCTGACGCCGACGAAAACCCGGACCACCTGCCCGAAGAAGGGCGAGGCCCACTACTGGACCTTTCGTATGGGCGCGCACGCGGAGCCCGACATCGCCTGGGCCTATCCCGCGCCGATCCCCGCCTGCGCCGCCATCGCCGGGCATATCGCGTTCTACTGGGACCGCATGGACTGCTGGTTCGTCGGCGACAGGCAGGTCCAGGCGCCGCCGGCATGAGCGCCGCCGCCAAGAACGCCCCGCGCCCGGGCCGGCGGCTCGTCGCCGCGCCGGCGGAGGGCTGGAAGCCCTATGCGCTGCTGACCCTGTTCTGCTGCGTCCTGTTCCTGCCGGGCATCGCCAGCCTGCCGCCGCTCGACCGCGACGAGGCCCGTTTCGCCCAGGCGACGGCGCAGATGCTGGAGACGGGCGACTTCGTCGACATCCGCTTCCAGGACCAGCCGCGCCACAAGAAGCCCGCCGGCATCCACTGGCTGCAGGCGGCCAGCGTGACCCTGCTGTCCGACACCCCGGCGCGCGAGATCTGGGCCTACCGCGTGCCGTCGGCGATCGGCGCCTGGGCGGCGGTGCTGCTGACGTTCATGCTGGGGGTGCGGCTGTTCGACCGGCGCACGGCTTTCGCCGGGGCGGGAATGCTGGCGGCTTCGGTCCTCGTGATCCTCGAGGCCCATCAGGCCAAGACCGACGCGGTGCTGCTCGCCTGCGTCATGGCGCAGCAACTGGCCCTGGCGCGCCACTATCTGGCGGCGAAGGCGGGCGAAGGGCCGCCGGGGGCCGCCTGGGCGCTCCTGTTCTGGCTCGCAATCGCGGCGGGGGTGCTGATCAAGGGGCCCATCGCGCCGCTCGTCACCCTGCTGACCATGGCGGCCCTTGCGATCGCCGACCGCGACGGCAAATGGATCAAGGGGCTGGGATGGCTGTGGGGCCTGCCGTTGATGCTGGCCCTCGCCCTGCCCTGGTTCCTCATGGTCGGCGGCGGGGACGGCGGCGGCTTCGTCATGACCGCGATCACCACCGACCTGATCCCCAAATTGCTGGGCGGCCAGGAATCCCACGGCGCGCCGCCGGGATACTATTTCGTCCTGATGCTGCTGTTCTTCTGGCCGGGCGTGTTCCTGGCCTGGCCGTCGCTGTTCCGCGCCTGGAAGGAACGGAGCGACCCGGCGCTGCGCTTCTGCCTGGCCTGGCTGCTGCCGGCCTGGCTCCTGTTCGAGGCGATCCCGACCAAGCTGCCGCATTACGTGCTGCCGCTCTATCCGGCGCTGGCGCTGCTCTGCGCGCGCTCGGCCATCGCCATCCTCGACGGCAGGGCCCCCTGGTACGACAAGCGCGTGCTGTGGCTGACGGGCGGGCTGTGGGCGCTGGTCGGCCTGGCCCTCGGCGGCGCGGCCGCCTATCTGCCTTTTCATTTCGGATTCGAATCAAATTGGCGTACCTGGTTCTTCGCGCTGTTCGCGCTCTACCTTCTGGCCACCACGGCGGCGGCCATGAAGCACCACGTCCTGAATGAGGCGCTGGAGAACTCCCTGATTTCCGGCGGCGTCCTGACCGCCATGGTGATCTGGCTGATGCTGCCGGGCTTCGCCCCCCTGTGGGTCGCCGAGCGCGCGGCCCGGGCCGTGGCGGCGGAGGCAAAGGACGGCCCCCGGCCCGTCGTCGCGGCCGCAGGGTTCTCGGAGCCGTCGCTGGTGTTCCTTACCGGCACGGACACGGTCTTGACCTCCGGCGGCGGCGCGGCGCGGCACCTGTTGACGGGGCATGACCGCGCCGCCATCGTCGAGGGCCGCGAGCTTGACGCCTTCACCCGGGCGCTGGGCCCCGGGGCGGCGACGGTCAGGGAGGCCGCCCGCGTTTCCGGCATCAACTATTCCAAGGGCAGTCCCGTGACGCTGCACGTCTTCGTTCCCAAGGGAGCCGGCGAATGACGGAGGCGGCGGCCCGGCCCAACTGGCGCCTGATCGTCGGCGGCTTCGCCGCGGCGGCGGCGGTTTCGGCGCTCGCCATGGCCTTCCTGGACGAGCCGGCGGCGCGCTTCTTCCGCGATGCCTTCGACGCCGGCACGCGCCGCTTCTTCAGCCATTGGATGGGGGCGCTCGGCAAGCCCGAATTCTATTTCGCCGCCGCCGCCGTGGTCGCCGCCGCGTGCTGGATTTTGCGCCGGCGCCTGGCCGCGGGACGTGAGGGCCTGCGCCGCGCCATGCACGCGGCATTGTTCGTCATCCTGTCCATCGCCGCCGCCGGGGTGCTGGTCAACGTCCTCAAATTCCTGATCGGCCGCATCCGGCCGCGCGAACTGCTGGAGAACGGGGTCACCGGCTTCATTCCCTTCAATACGGATTTCGGCATGAACTCCTACCCGTCCGGCCATTCCCAGATGGTGTGGTCGCTCGCCGTGTCGCTGATCCTGATCTTCCCGCGCCTGTGGCCGCTGCTGTTCGCCTTCGCCACGGCGGTCGCCACCAGCCGCTTCCTGGCGAGCGTCCATTACCTGTCGGACGTGGTCATGGGCAGCTACATCGGCGCCGTCGTGCCGCTGCTTCTGAAGCATTACGTCTACGACCGGCGCGGCATCAACCTGCGGCCCTGACGTCCCGCCCGTTCAGACTGTCTTAACCGGTCTTCCCCTAGACTCAATCGGTTACAGGGGTTTCTTGACGTCGGGGGTTCATGTCTCGGTTGCGCCTGATCCGCCACCTTGCCGCCGCGGGCCTTGTTTTCGGCCTTGCGGGCGGCCCCGCGCGCGCGGGCGAGGCGGCCGGACTCGACGTGCGTACGGGCCTGCACAAGGACTTCACGCGCCTGGTGCTGGAGACCGCGCGGCCCGTTCCCTACAAGTTCGCCTTTCCGGGCAGGGACGAGATCGTCCTGACGGTTTCCGGCGCGGCTCCCGCCGCCGCCGACACCCCCCGCGCCCGCGGCATCATCCGCGCCATCGAGGTGACGCCGACGGAACGGGGCAGCCGCCTCGTCATCAAGACGCGGCAACCCGCCGACATCCGCCGACAGTTCACCCTTTTGCCCGGGGACGGCCGGGGCGCGCGCATCGTCATCGACCTGGCGGCGGCGGACGGTCCGGAGCCGCGCCGTCCGCGCGTACTTCTGCCGGCGCCCCACACGTCGATTACCGGCGCCCTGGTCCCCGCCCCCGCCGGCAGGCAGGCGCGCGCGCGGCGGACCGAGCCGTTCGAGGTCGCCGCCGCCGGGGGCGCGGAAATGCTGTTCGACGGCGGCCCGGCGGAAGCCCTTGCACGACCGGTGGAACTGGCCCAGGCGGGAGGCCTGTCCGTCAACGACTGGCTGTTCCGCGAGGGCGGCAACCCGAACGTCCGCGCCGTCCCGCCGGCCCCGGCGCCGTCGCAGACCGTCAATCCGCCGGCACCTCCCGCCTATCCCGCCTACCGTTCCTATCCGGCGCAACCGGCGGCACAGACCCATCCGGCCCATCCCGGCTACCGCGCGCCGGCGCGGCAGGCGCCGCCGCCCGCGTCCGCGTGGGCCCCGCCGGAGCGGGCCGCGCCGCCGGCGCCGGCGGGCGACGCCGCCGCGCGCTACGCCAGCCAGAAGCAGGCGGTGTCGGCCGAGGACCTTGCGCCCGCACGGCCGCGCCGGTTCTACGCCGGCGTCGGCCTGGGCCTCGGCATGCTGGATTACGAATCGGACCTCAACAACACCACGGTGGACGAGGACCTCCTCACCTGGAAGCTGACCGGCGGCTACCGGCCCAGCGACTTCCTGGCCCTCGAGATGTCCTTCGGCACCGTCGGCTCCTTCACGGAGACCCTGCCGTCGGGCACGGCCTTCGAAAGCACGTTGCGGGCGTTCACCATCGGCAGCCTGTTGTCCCTCCCCCTGAACAGCCGGATGTCGCCCTTCGCCAGGGCCGGCGTCGCCTTCTGGTGGGAGGACGCGGACGATGCGGCGCCCGTCTCGCGAAGCGAGGAATCGGGCACCGGCGTCGTGGTCGGCCTGGGCGCCGACTACCGGTTCTCGGACCGCATCGGCCTGCGCGGCGAGTGGGAGTTGTACCTGCTGTCCGACAAGGCCTATACCAACGTCTTCTCGGCCAGCCTGCTCTACAATTTCTAACGGCCCGCCCGTCGGCCTTGTTGCGGGCGCAGGCGAAATCCCTATACTGCGCCGTCTTTCCGCCGGGCCCCCTTAGACAAGGGTCCGCGCCGCACTAGGGAACCCGTCCATGACCAAAGACGTCAAGAAAGTCGTGCTCGCCTATTCGGGCGGCCTGGATACCTCGGTCATCCTGCGCTGGCTGCAGGACGCCTATCAGGCCGAGGTCGTCACCTTCACCGCCGACCTGGGCCAGGGCGAGGAGCTGGAGCCCGCGCGCAAGAAGGCCGAGATGCTGGGCATCAAGCAGATCTACGTCGAGGACCTGCGCGAGGAATTCGTGCGCGACTACGTGTTCCCCATGTTCCGCGCCAACGCCCTCTACGAGGGCACCTACCTTCTCGGCACCTCCATCGCGCGGCCGCTGATCGCCAAGCGCCAGATCGAGATCGCCCGGGAGACGGGGGCCGACGCCGTCGCCCATGGCGCGACCGGAAAGGGCAACGACCAGGTGCGGTTCGAACTGGGCTACTACGCGCTCAACCCCTCGATCCGCGTCATCGCCCCCTGGCGCGAATGGGACCTGACGTCGCGCACGCGGCTGATCGAATACGCCGAAAAGCACCAGATACCGATCCCCAAGGACAAGCGCGGCGAGGCCCCCTATTCCCAGGACGCCAACCTTCTGCACATCTCGTCCGAGGGCAAGGTGCTGGAGGACCCCTGGGTCGAGCCGGACTACGACCTGATCCTTTCGCGCATGGTCACGCCCATGGCCGCGCCCGACACGCCGACCGAGATCGAAATCGATTTCGAGAAGGGCGACCCGGTCGCCGTGAACGGCGAGAAGATGTCGCCGGCGGCCCTGCTGGCCAGGCTCAACGAACTGGGCGGCGCCAACGGCATCGGCCTGACCGACATCGTCGAGAATCGCTTCGTCGGCATGAAGTCGCGCGGCGTCTACGAGACGCCCGGCGGCACGGTGCTGTTCCACGCCCGCCGCGCCATGGAGAGCATCACGCTGGACCGCGGCGCCATGCACCAGAAGGACGAGCTGATGCCGCGCTATGCGGAACTGGTCTACAACGGCTTCTGGTTCGCGCCGGAACGCAAAATGCTGCAGGCCGCCGTCGACACGGCGTCCGAGCGCGTAACGGGCACGGTGCGGCTCAAGCTGTACAAGGGCAACGTCATGGTCAGCGGCCGCAAGTCGCCCAACAGCCTCTACGACGAGGCCCTGGTCACCTTCGAGGAAGACCAGGTCTACGACCAGCGCGACGCCCAGGGCTTCATCAAGCTGAACGCGCTGCGCCTGATGACGCTGAAGCGCAACGGCGGGTAGTCTCCAACGACGTCATGCCCGTGCTTGACACGGGCATCCACGCCTTCCTTCTCTCGGTTTTCGACTCGATCGGCATGTGGATGCCGGGTCGGAGCCCGGCCACGACGGTTTGCGATCAGGAAACCCCGCACCACACCACGCGCTTGGACGTGATCATGTCGTCGTAGCTGCCGCGCGTGGACGCCAGCAGCGCCGAATTCATGTGGTCGTCGACCGCCGCCTTGTCCCTGTAAAGCTCGTAGAGGAACACGCTGCCGCCGCCGTCCACGGGGTCGAGCACGTCGAACCGCTCGCAGCCGGGCTCGGACTCCAGCGTCATCCTGGCGTGCGAGCGCATGAGGTCGAGGAAGTCCTGGCGCCGCTCGGGCTTGACGCCGAATTCCACCATCAGGGCGACCCTGCCGCTCACGACGGCACGCCGCCCAGGGTCGAGATGCGGTGCAGGGTGCGCACCTTGTCCGGCGGCAGGTTCTT
>PFFW01000154.1 GCA_002781745.1 Rhodospirillales bacterium CG15_BIG_FIL_POST_REV_8_21_14_020_66_15 | reverse complement strand
TGGTCGCCAGCATGCGGAACCGCGCGCGCAACGTCTCGCCGTCGGGGATCCGCCCGGGCGGGAAGCCGAGGACATAGAGCGCGTCCTCGCGCGAGCGCACGCCGTCCGCCAGCGGGTCGAAGGAAAGCACCGAGACGATGGTGCGCAGGCGGACCAGTTCCTCCGGGTCGACGACCTCGCGCCCGGCGGCCGGCGGGGCCGTCGCGGTCTCGTCCGCGGGCGTCAGAAGCACGCGGGTTTCCCCCTGGTCCAGGGCCAGCGCGATGGCGAGCGCGCGGCGCATGAACTCGACCTCGAAACCGGGCGCCATGCGGACCTGCAGGCGCGGCTTGCGGCGCCACGGCCGGCCCTTGGCCGTGCCGGATTTGAGGATGACCGTTTCGCGGTCGTCCGGGCCGGGCTCGCCGGGATCGGAGACGTCGCGGATGACGCTTTGCGGAACGACCAGCAGCACCGAGCGCGCCAGATCGCCCACGTTGACCCGCCGCCTGACCGCCAGGTCGGTGACCGCGTCGCGGAACGCCGACGCACATGGAATGGTATAGGAATGTTTTTTCAGGTCCTGGGTCATCGCCCTATCCGATGTCTTGTCTGCGTCCGGCGCCGGGCCGCGCGGCCGCCGCCGCCGGGAGTGGCCCCGCCTTCGAAGCCGGCCGGTCCATACCCCTGATGCAATGAATTTACCCGTTCGCCCGCGCCTTGCAACTGCCATCGTCGTTACAAGGCCGGCAGCGGGCCCGAGCGCCGCCTGCGCGGGATCGAGGCCTCGACGGAGCGGCCGCCGAATCCAAGGTCATTGTTGAGGGAAATTGGTTAATGCTCTGATAATCCAGGCCTTCGCCCCAGCCCGGAACCGATGCCGCCGCCCGCGTCCCGAGCGCCGCCGACGGCCCGCCGGCGCCCCGGATGGGCCCGTCGCGGCGCGAATTCGTTCCGCACCAGTGGCGGAGTCGCCCGCCGGCAACTTCCAACGCAGTCATCCGCCCCGATTCGCGCGTCCCCGCCTGCGCACGTTAACCATTGAATACCAACGACTTCAAAGCTGTTTCTTAGGATCGACACGAGGCGCCGGCGCACCCGGCGCTTGGCGCGGATGCGCCGCCTTGCTAGACTTGCCGGCGAAAGAACGTCCAGGGCGGTGCCAGGAAGGGGCCGCCCCGCGCCATCCCGGACCGCGCACAGAACCGTGCAAGGCCCCCAGAACGGAGCGCCCGCGAGGCCCCCCGGGGAAGCCCATGGCCACGGATTTCAGCGCCGCCGTCGCCGCGCAGATCAACGGTTCGAGCGCGCTCGCCGTCAGCCGCGCGCGCAGCGCCCTCGCGGTCGAGCGGACATCCGCCGCTACGCCGTCGCGCGCGACGCCCGACACCCTCGGCCTGTCGCTGGACCCGCGCCGGGGCATCACCCTGCGCGCGTCGCAAGCGAGCACGGCGGTCGCCCGCGCCGTCGCCGCGGGCAACCGGGTGGTCGGCCAGCTTCGCACCCTGGAGGCGCAACTCTCCACGGCGATCAACGGCGGGCTGGTGTCGCCGCGCACGGAGTTGCGCATCGACGAGACGCGGGTGTCGCGCCTGAACATCACCGCCGCCGCCGGCCGCACCCTGGACGCCATCGACCGCATCGTCGCGGCCGCCGAGACGGGGGGCGTCAACCTGATCTCCAGCGCCCAGGGCCGGGTCACCATCCAGACCACCGAATTCGGCGGACGCATCACCGTGCGCGCCCAGCCCCTGGACAGTTCGGGCCTGGACCTGACCGGCATCGGCGCGCTGACCGCGGACGAGGCCCGGGAGGCGCGCGCCCGCGTGCGCGTCGCCCTCGGCGTCGCCTCCGCCCGCATCAACAGCCTGAGCGCCCTGGGCGGCACCCTGGAGTTCCGCGGCGGCACCGTCCAGGCATTCGCCCGGTTCGGCGACGAGGGCCTGTTCGAGGGTGCGGTGCGCGGGCGGCTCGTCAACCTGAGCGCGTAACGCCGGACTCCCGCGCCCGGCGGCGCGAATTCGATATTCGCTCCGTTTGCCGGCCGCCGCCGGACGGATTTCGGATCCGCCACGCTTCGCAAGCCTTTTTTTCGCCGTCCGGCCCGATTTTTGATTTGAATTCCGGGCCGATGCGGCGTTACCTAGGATACTGAAACAGCCCCCTGTTTGACCCCGACTTGAAGACCAAGAACACCAAGAACAATGAAGAAGCGTCGCATCGACCTCGGCGCCCGTTTCGTAAAGGTGGACGAGCCCCGCATGGTGTGGGTCGTCGCCGCGAACGGGAGTGAGCGCACCCCAGTTCCCCATTACGTGCTGGTCCGCGAGGATTCCCAGAACCGCCGCCGCACCTTGTCAGAGGCGGTGCTGCTGGACCGCAACTTCTACCGCCAGCTCCAGGAACACTGATCCCGCCGGATGCGCGGGTTCGGCCGTCGAAGGCGCCGACCGCCGGCCATCGTTCCGTTTCTTTAATTAATTTTTCCGCATGTGACTTGGGTCACTGATGCGGACCGCGCCGCGCG
The DNA here is from genome assembly GCA_002781745.1 of Rhodospirillales bacterium CG15_BIG_FIL_POST_REV_8_21_14_020_66_15. Lineage (GTDB taxonomy): Bacteria > Pseudomonadota > Alphaproteobacteria > Rhodospirillales > Casp-alpha2 > UBA1479. The sequence continues at coordinate 82,403 of PFFW01000154.1, read as the reverse complement.
CTAGGATTGAGCCATTGTCGGGGTGCGCCCTTCCCCTCCCCCCCGAACGCCCCCGGCAGCCTCCCTGTTAAACTCGCCGGCCCGCGACGCGGGCCGGTTTCTTTTTGAGGGGACGGCATTCAGGGGAGCCGGCGTCAATACGGCAGCTGCCTATCCGTCGGCCAGGCGGCCGCAAGAACCGGATGCATCGGGCGACGCCAGTTTGCCGGCAAGGATGCCGGCCAGTACCTCCTGCCCCAATCTGTTCAGATGCTTCCAATCGCGAGGGCCGTGCACCGGATTTGACCGGGCGACATCCCGCAACGGGCCACGCGCATCGATGAACCCGGCCTTTTGGGCCCCAGCAATCGCGCGGACGCTTCGGCACAGATCGTCGCTGCGGCGGCGAATGGCCTGGGCGGAGAACCGATTTGGCCCGCCTTGGTAGGTCTGCACCAGAAAGTCGCCGGCCGCCGGGTCGTACAGGCTGAGCGGCGCCGGCAGGTAGACGACGACGGTCCGGGTGTCCGGGAACTGCTGGCGCAAACGGGCGAGCGCCCGGTCAACGACGAGCAGCGACGCGGCAGTTTGCTCGTCGGACAGTTCCATCGCCGGGGACTGCAAGCCCCCAGTGACGGATTGGGCCCTTCCGGCGACGCGAAAGGCGTTGTCGCTGCTCCCCGGATTGAGGGCGGTGGGAGGCGCCTGCGGACCGTCCATGGTGCGGGCCTCCATCTGGCTGCGGGATGCCTCCGCCTCCTGGCGAGCATTCCTCCATTCGCCTTTCACTAGATTGCGCACGAACTTGGCGGCGAACAGGTCGTACAACAGCGTCCGCTTGCCTTTGTGGCGATAGGCCGCCTCGTCCTCGATGACGCGTGCAACCGCCGACGGGTCGGCAAAGAACCCCAGGGGTGCCTCACCGTTAAAATGCGCCCGGACGCGGCGCAGGTTGTCGTTCAGGTCATTCCCCTCGTAGAAATATGCGAATAGCACGGAGGGCGCCTCCACACGATAGCGCCAGGCCTTGCCCAGCCAGGTCATGTACTCCTCAGGCAGGCGGTTCCAGCCATAGATAGAGCCTACTCCCGGCAGGCCCAGGTTCATGACGTCCCGCCCCGTCAGCGCGTGCAGAACATGCGCAGCCTGGAACGGCGGATTGGCGTCCTGATCTGCGGCAAGCAACCAGTCCCCGTTGCCTTTCGCGTAGGAATCCCCGACCAGCAGGATCCAGTCGGCTTTCGGGACCAATCCTTCCTTTGATGACTGGGCCAGGGGCTCAATTTCCCCGAGATAGTCATGCAAGCGCAGCGGCATGTGCGGCACGAGCGCCGGAAAGATCGCCAGTTCGACCGCTACCCACGTCAGAACGGAGGAAACCACGATCAGAATCGCATTGGTTAGGGCTGTCTTCACGTAACCTTCTCAGCCTTCGACTTTCCCGGCCGGGTCAATCCAATTCGAAAGAATTCCTGTAGTCGGTGTTGGGCGCCACCGTCTGTTCTGTCTTGAGAACATAACAGTTGCCGATCACCAGCAGGTCGAGTTCCGTCCCCATCAGACAACGGAACGCGTCTTCCGGTGTGCAGACGATGGGCTCGCCCCGGATGTTGAAGCTGGTGTTTACGAGAGTGGGGCAGCCGGTTAAACGTTCAAATTCGGAGAGCAAGGCGTGGAACAGCGGATTGACCTCCCCCTGCACCGTGTGCAGACGCGCCGAATAATCCAGATGCGTCACCGCAGGGATGTCCGATCGGGTACAGTTCAGGAGTTCTATGCCCTTCAGGCCATCTGACTCCGGTCCAGGACTGTGGCGGCGGTCGCCGCGCAACCAGTCAACGACAAGCATGTAGGGCGAGGCGGCTCCGCTTTCGAACCACTCTTCAGCCCGTTCGGCCAGAATGGAGGGCGCAAAGGGACGAAAGCTCTCGCGGTACTTGACCTTCAGATTCAATTTGCGCTGCGTATCCCGAGGTCGGGGGTCGGCCAGGATCGACCGCGCGCCGAGGGCACGGGGGCCAAACTCCATGCGCCCCTGGAACCAGCCGACGGCCATGCCTTGGGACAAAGAGCGGGCGGTTTCTTTGACGGTTTCTTCAACGGACAAGACTTGGAACACGGCACCTGCCGCCGCCAGACGGCGTTCGATCTCATCCTGGGAAAACTCCGGCCCCAGGTAAGCCCCGGCCATGTCGTCGCTGCCGGTTCGCGGAGGCCGGGCCTGGCCGGAATAAAGATGATAACCGGCGAACGCCGCGCCCAAGGCACCGCCGGCGTCCCCTGCGGCCGGCTGAATCCAGAGGCTCTTGAACGCTCCGTCACGCCGGACGCGGCCGTTGGCGACGCAATTGAGTGCGACCCCGCCCGCCAAGCAAAGGTTGGAGAGCCCCGTATCCTTCGCCAGGGCGCGGGTGAGGCGCAAGACGGCCTCTTCCGTCACCACCTGGATCGATGCCGCCAGGTCCATGTGGCGCTGGTCGAGCGGTTCTCCCGGGCGGCGCGGCGGCCCGCCAAACAACGCATCGAACTTCCGGCCGGTCATGGTCAAACCGGTGCAGTATTCGAAGTACTGCAGGTTCAGACGGAATGATCCGTCCGCCTTCAAGTCGATCAGGTTGTCCAGGATCACATCGGCATATTTCGGTCGGCCGTAGGGCGCCAAACCCATGACCTTGTATTCCCCCGAATTCACTTTGAACCCCAGATAGTAGGTGAAGGCTGAATACAAAAGCCCGAGCGAATGGGGGAAATGGATTTCCTTTTCGATCTTCAGGTCGGCGCCGCAGCCGACGGCTGCGGAGGTCGTGCACCACTCGCCGACGCCGTCCATCGTCAGAACGGCCGCTTCGTCGAAGGGCGAAGGGTAGAAGGCAGAGGCGGCGTGGCTAAGGTGATGTTCGGAAAACAGCAACTTTGACTTCCAGTCGAACGCGCCGAACGCATCGGTCAGCCGCTTGCACAGGAAATCTTTCAGGAACAGTTTCTCCCGCAGCCAGAGCGGCATGGCGTGGCGGAACGAGGCGAACCCGCGGGGTGCGAACGCAATATAGGTCTCCAACAGCCTTTCGAATTTCAGGAATGGCTTGTCATAGAAGACCACCAAGTCAACGGCATCGAGGGCGACCTCTGCCTCTGCCAAGCAATAGGCAATCGCGTTCTCCGGAAACCCGGGGTCGTGCTTGACCCGTGTGAACCGTTCTTCCTGCGCCGCTGCGACGACGATGCCGTCACGGACCAATGCCGCGGCACTGTCATGGTAGAAGGCGGATATCCCAAGAACGAACATGGCGGGGCAGACCCCAAAAGTCAAAACAACGTGTAAATGAAGGGGGCAATGGCGGAGCCATGGGCCAGCACCATCAATCCGCCGAACAATCCCAACATGACGAAGACCGGCAGCAGCCAGAATTTTTTTCGCACCTTGAGAAAGCGCCATAGCTCGAAGAGAAACGCCATCGCGGGCCTAAAATTGATCCTTGAGGGACGGACCGGGCGGATCGCGCGGGATCCAATAGGTTGCGGCTTCCAGGTCAAACGCGCGATTCAGGGAATCGCTGCCGATGAGGCGACGCACCAAACCCGTCGGCGTGATCACCGCCAGCCACAGCACCCCGAGAACCAGCGGGCTGACGATCCGGTGCAGCAGGTTCCCGAAGGCCGTCCATGCCCGATTGGGGCCTTGCAGCAATCCCGGCGCAACCAAGGCGAGAACAAGGCAAAGGCCGGAAAGCATAAGCAGCCCCGTGCCCAGGGTGGCGGTCCAGTCCGCCGTTCCTTCGGAGAGAGTCCAAACACCGGCGATCAGGAACACGCCCGTGAAAACGAAACCGAATAACCGGTTCGAGCCCATGGCCGGACTGGCTGCGGAGTCCAGTCTTTCGTGCGTATTGGATGTCACCGATGGTTTACCTTCACCCGGCGAGTTGCGCGTTTGCCATTGTTCTTATGGCCCGTACGGGCCCCGGCGTCCATAGGCGGGCGGAAAGGAAAGAATGCCATCGGCATTGGAAAGAAATGGTGCCGCCTGGGTGACTCGAACACCCGACCCTCGCATTACGAATGCGATGCTCTACCAACTGAGCTAAGGCGGCGACGCGGCAACTCGGCGCGTTTTCAAGGCGGAAACTCTATCAGGCGCGCCTGCAAGTCAAGTTCAAAGACGCGCGCGCCGCGGCGGGCGCGGGATCACGGGCCGCCGTTGCCGTCCTGACCGCCGCGGTCCCCGGGCGCCGGCAGGCGGGCCGTGCCGCCGTCGCCGATAACGCGGTCGCCGACGGCCCCCGCCGCATGGGGCGGCGTGCGCCAGGAATAGCCGTCGAACTGCCCGCAGTTGGCACAGGTCACCGTCCAGTCGGCGGCGGCGTTGCCGCAGGTGCCGCAGACCCAGGCGTTGTCGGGGCCCGCCGTCGCGGCGCGCAACAGCCATTCGCGCGCGCGCGGGGGATCGTCGACCTCGCCCTCCTCGACCGCCGCCAGCAGGCGCAGCGCCCGGCCGGCATATCCGTCGTGCCCGGCGCCGTCGAGGGCCAGTTCCAGGTGCTTGCGCGCCTCGCCCCACAGCGCCGCATCGACGGCCGCCTGGGCCAGGGCCAGGTGGCTTTCCGGATGGTCCGGGTTGGCGCGGGCCAGCTTCTCCATGGCCTTGACGGCGGCCAGCGCGTCCTCGGCCCGGCGCGCGTTCAGGTATTCGCGGGCCAGATCCGGATGGGGAACGGAGATCCAGGCCTTTTCGATCAGGTTGGCCGCGCGCCGTTCCTTGCCGTCGGCGGCCAGCAGGTGCGCGAGGCGCGCCGCCGCCGGGATCAGGTCGGGGGCCAGGTCGTGGGCCTGGCGCAGATGCCTGAATTCGGCGGCGGGATCGCCGTCCGCCCGCGCCTGGCGGGCCTGCTCATAGGCCAGCACGCCCTTGCGGCGGTCCGTCGTGGCGCGGTCGACGAGGCGGCGGCGGCCCAGTTCGTCGTTGGTCACGCTGGCGTCGAGCCACAGGCCCGACTGGGCCTGCAGGTCGAACAGGGTGGTGGCGACCCACTCGCTCGCCGGGCGCAGGCGGTAGGCGCGGCGCGCCAGATCCAGCGCCTTGTCCCGGTCGCCGCGATTGAGAGCCTGGGACAACAGGCCGCGCAGGCCGAGGAATGCCGTCTCGGGGCGGTCCGCCATGGCCTTGAAAAAGCCTTCCGCCGCCTTGTCGTCGCCGCCGAGCTGCGCCGCCTGGGCCGACAGCAGCATGGTCAGGGGCGGCTCGTTCAACAGGACCTCGGCCCGCTTGGCATGCTTCTGCGACTCGGCCGGGTCGCCGGCGGCGACGGCGACCATGCCGCGGGTCAGCGCCTCGTAGCCGCGCCGCCGCCGCCGCTCGCGCCAGGCCGCCGCAATGCTGCCCGGCGCGTGGCGCAGCGCGGTCCAGGCCCGGTAGAGCACCGCCGAGGCGACGGCAATGGCGGCGACCGCGGCGATCAACAGGGCGGCCGAGGTTTCGACCCGGTAGCCGCGCCATTCGGCGCGGATCGACCCGGGATTGTCGGTCAGCCACAGAACCGCCGCCAGCAGGACGGCAAGGACGGCAAGGAATTTGAGCGCGCGCAGCATGCAGTGGTCCGCCTCAGCCGCCGGCCTTGGCCGGCGCCAGGAGGGACAGCGCATGGACGTGCAGGTTGGCGACGGCCTTCTCCGCCGCGAGGCGCGCCTCGGCGGCCTTGAGCCAGGGGGCGACGACCTCGCCCGCCTTGCCCGTCAGGAGTTTCAACGTCTCGACCGCCGAACTCAGGTCGCCCGCCGCCAACAGCGCGTCGACCCGCGCCACCAGGGCGTCGACGGAGCCTTCCGGCGCGGCGTCGCCGACGCGCCGCACCGTGACCAGGGAGGCAAGCTTGGCCGCCGCCTCGGCGAGCCAGCCGTCGCCGTCCGCCGCGCCGGCGGCGGTGACGATGGGCCCTGCCAGGGACGCGAACCGGGTCCTGAGCACGGCAAGCGACGGCACGCCGTGCGCCGCTTGCGGCGCCAGGGCCGAGACGGACTGGGCGATCGCCGGCCGGCCGTCGGCAATCGCCTTCAGCGCCTCCAGGTCGGCGGCGAAGGGTCGGCCCTCGCGCAGGGCGTCGCGCAGTTGCGCCACGGCCAGGACGATGGCGCGCGCCGCCGCGTCGCCGGCATCCTTGCCGTCGGTTTCCCGTTCCAGGCGCTTCAGGCGCGCGGCCATGGTTTCGAGCGCCGACTTGAGCTCCGGATCGGGGCCCGCCGCCGCCGGGGCCGCCGCGGATCCCTTGGCCGCATCCTGCTCCAGCTCGGCCAGGCGGTCGGCCAGCGCCTTCAGGGATTCCACCGCGACCGCGCTGCCGGCGGGGGCGTCGGCGGCCTTGACCAGATCGCGGGCCTCGGCCACGGCCTTTTCGACTTTCGCCAGCCGCGCCATCATCGTCTTCAACTCGCTTTGAAAGCGCGCGCGCTCCTGCTCCAGCTGCTCCAGGGTGCCGGACTTCTCCGTCTCCAGGCTGCGGGTCTGCTGTTCCAGGGTCTCGACGCGGCCCGCGAGCCGGCTGATCGCCGGATCCTGGCCGTTCACCGCCAGGAAGGGGAACGCCCCGCCGAGACGTTCCGACCACCAGGGCCAGGTCAACGCGGCGGCGCCGACCGCCAGGCCCAGGGAAAGCGTCACCCAGGCGAGCGCCCGCGCCGCGCCCGCCGGGCGCACCGGCGGCGGCGCGGATACGGGCTTCGGGTCCGGCTTGGCCTCGTCCGCCGGCGGGGCCGTCGCCGCGTTCTTTTCGGCGGCCTTGCCGGCGCCGTCCGCGGCCGCGGTCCCGCCGGACGGATCCTTTTCCTGCGCGTCGTCCGGCGCCTCTTTCCCGGCCGTCCCCTTGGCCGGAGCGGGCGCCTTGTCCGCGGCCCGGCCCTTGCCGGACCGGCTTTTGGCGCTGGCGCGTTTGCGCGGCGGGGTGGTCATGGTCGGAGGGCTCCCATCTGAATCTGTATCGCGTCGTTCAAGCGCAGGCCCGCCGCCGGTTTCCGGACCGGCCGCGCGGCGGGCGAACGGGCCCAAGTTACGTTGCGGCGCATCCCGGCGCAAGGCGGGACGGCCCGCGCCCGCCGGGCCGGGATCACGGGAACAGGGTGCGGATCAGGTCCATGAGGGCGTCCTCGGTCGGCCGCTCGGCGACCGCGACGCGGCCCCACCCGCCACCGGCGCCGGCCGCCACCGCGGCACTGAGGCAGAGGGCGGTCAGGCTGCCGAGCGCATCCCCAAGCCCGGCCGCCCGGGCCAGGTCGCGAAACAGGGCCGCCGAGCGCGGCGAATAAAGAAGCACGCCGTCCGCCGCCCCCTCTGCGAGGGCCCGGCGCGCGGACTCGGGCAGCGACGTCGCGGCGCGGGCCTCGTACAACACCTCGCGCAGGCAGGTGAAGCCGGCAGCGGCGAGCATGCCCGAGAGGTCGCCGGCCACCTTGGTCCCCGCCACGTGCAGCAGCGCGCCGCCGCCGGGCGTCAGGCGCGCCCCGACCAGCCGCGCCAGGTCGTCGACGTCGCCGCCGGCACTTTCCACGTGGCCCATGCCGGCGTCGCGCGCCGCCCGCGCCGTGGCGTCGCCGACCGCCAGCACGGACAGGCCCGTGACGGGGCGGCCCTGGCGTTCGGCAAGGGCGCGCGCGCCGTTGGCGCTGGTCAGCAGGACCGCCTGCACGCCCGCAAGGTCGAGGGCCGGGCCGGGCAGGACGCGGACCTCCATCAGGGGGGCGAGGATCGCCCGATGGCCCAGTTCGGCGAGGCGCCGCGCCGTCGCCCCGGCATCCTGTTCCGGACGCGTAACGAAAAGCCGGGCCACGGCTCAGGCGCCGCGTTCCGAAGGGCCGGGATCGTCCAGGAAACCGGGGCCGGCCAGGGTCTTCAGCTCCTCGCCCAGGTCGCGGCCGAGACGACGGGCGTCGGCCGCGCCGCCGCGCCGCGTCGCCCGGTGAAGCGCGCTGCCGTCGCCGCGCGCGACCAGCCCGGTCAGGGTCATTTCGCTGCCGTCGCCGGACAGTTCGGCCAGGCCGCCGATGGGCGTGCGGCAGGAGCCGTCGAGGGCTTCCAGCATGGCGCGTTCCGCCGTGACGCGGGCCAGCGTCGGCGCGTGGTTGATCGCCGCCAGCAGGTCCAGCACCCGGTCGTCGCCGGCGCGGCAGGTGATGGCGACGGCACCCTGGGCGACGGCGGGCAGCATGTCCTCGGGTTCGAGGGCCGAGGCGATCACCTCCGAGCGGCCGAGCCGGTTCAATCCGGCGCAGGCGAGCAGCGTGGCGTCGGCCCGGCCCTCGGCCAGCTTGGCGAGGCGCGTCTGCACGTTGCCGCGGAAGGTCACGCATTTGAGGTCCGGCCGGCGGTGGAGGAGCTGCGCCTGGCGGCGCACCGAGGCGGTGCCGACCACGGCGCCGGAGGGCAGGTCGGCGAGGGTCCCGTAGCGTTCCGAGATGAAGGCGTCGCGCGGGTCCTCGCGCTCCAGCACCGCGGCGATGACGATGCCGTCGGGCATCCAGGTCTCCAGGTCCTTCATGGAATGGACGGCAAGGTCGATGCGGTTGTCCAGCAGCGCGCGGTCGATCTCCTTGGAGAACAGGCCCTTGCCGCCGATATCGGCCAGGGGCCGGTCGAGCACGAGGTCGCCGGTGGTCTTGATCTCGACGACGGCGGTCGGCCCCAGCGGCGTCGGCGCGCCGTGCGCGGCCTCGATCAGGTCGCGGGTGGCGTGGGCCTGGGCGAGGGCGAGCGGGCTGCCGCGCGTGCCGATGCGGAGATTGCGGGGGTCGGTGGGGTCGGTCACGATCGAAAAAGCCTTTTGGTTGTGCGGCGTGCGACAGAGTAAAGTCCCCGCCCAATGCCGCAACCTGGAAATTCACCATTTTAGACCGACATGCGCGTCCTGGGCATCGAAACCAGTTGTGACGAGACCGCCGCCGCCGTGGTGACGGACGCGCGCGAGGTGCTGTCCAACGTCGTGCACCAGCAACTCGCCGAACACAAGCCCTTTGCCGGCGTGGTGCCCGAGGTCGCGGCGCGGGCCCATCTGGACCAGGTGGGCAGGGTGGTCGCGGCGGCGCTGGCGCGCTCCGGCGTCGGCTGGGACGGAATCGACGCCGTCGCCGCCACGGCGGGACCGGGCCTGATCGGCGGCGTGCTGGTCGGCGTGATGACGGCGAAGGCGCTGGCCGCCGCGCGCGGCCTGCCGTTCGTCGCCGTCAACCACCTGGAGGCCCACGCCCTGACCGCGCGGCTGACCGACGGCGTGCCGTTCCCCTATCTGCTGCTGCTGGTCTCGGGCGGGCATTGCCAGCTCCTGATCGTCGAGGACGTGGGCAGGTACCGCCGCCTCGGCACCACCATCGACGACGCCGTGGGCGAGGCCTTCGACAAGACGGCGAAGATGCTGGGCCTGGGCTATCCCGGCGGCCCGGCCGTGGAACAGGCGGCGCGCACGGGCGATCCCGGGCGTTTCGACCTGCCGCGCCCCATGAGGGGGCGCGCGGGCTGCGACTTCTCCTTTTCGGGCCTCAAGACGCGGGTGCGCATGGCGATCGAGGCGCTGCCGCAGGGCCCGCTGCAGGACGCGGACGTCGCCGACCTTTGCGCCTCGTTCCAAAACGCGGTCGCGGACGTGCTGGCCGAGCGGACGGACCGCGCCATCGGGATGTTCAAGGCCGCCCATCCCGCGGGCCGCACCCTGGTCGTCGCCGGCGGGGTCGCCGCCAACCAGGCGATCCGCGCGCGGTTGCAGGTCCTGGCGGCGGACCGGGGACTGGCCTTCGCCGCCCCGGCGCCCGCCCTCTGCACGGACAACGGCGCCATGGTCGCCTGGGCCGGGGTCGAGCGCCTGCGCCTCGGGCTGACCGACGGGCTCGACTTCCGCCCCAGGCCGCGCTGGCCGCTCGACCCCGACGCACCCAAGGCCGCCGGCGCCGGGGTCAAGGCGTGACGCCCCTATCGCAATCGTGACTTCCGCGCAAGGCGCGCCTGCGCCATACTCGGGCCATGCATCGCCTCGTTTTCGCCGCCGTCTTCCTGATCGCCGCGCAGTCGCCGATGACGGCGGCCGCGGACGACGCGCCGCCGCCGCCCGCCGACATGCATCGCCTGCTGGACGAGCTTCGGCGCCTCGATTCCAGCATGGACAGGAAGGGCGATCACGCGGTCGGCGAGCAGTTATGCCGGGCTTCGGCGGCCGAGGCATGAATTCCTGTCTTTTCTCCTCCGCCCACGGCCATTAAAACATTGGCCATGGAACGTTTCGCCGTCATCGGCGCCGGGGCCTGGGGCACGGCGCTTGCCATGGTCGCCCGCCGGGCGGGACGTTCGGTGATCCTGCAGGCCCACGAACCCGAGATCGCCGCGGCCATCAACAAGAGCCACGAGAACCCCTACCTTCCGGACGTGGCGATCGACCCCGCCATCGAGGCGACGGCCGACCTGGGCGCCGCCATCGACGGCATCGACGCGGCGATCCTGGTCGCCCCGGCGCAGTTCCTGCGCCCGGTGACACAGGCCATGGCGGCGGCGACCAAGGGTCCGTTCCGCAAGCCGGTGCTGATCTGCGCCAAGGGGATCGAGAACGCCACCTGCAAGCTGATGACCGAGGTCGTCGCCGAAACCCTGCCCGGCGCGCCCCAGGCCGTGCTGTCGGGCCCGACCTTCGCCGTCGAGGTCGCGCGCGACATCCCCTCGGCGGTCACCCTGGCGTCGGACAACGCCAAGCTGGCCCAGCAGTTCACCCAGGCCATCGGCACGCCGCGTTTTCGGCCCTATCTGTCCCAGGACCCCATCGGCGCCGAGGTCGGCGGCGCCGTGAAGAACGTCCTGGCCATCGCCTGCGGCATCGTCCAGGGCCGCGGCATGGGCGACAACACGCGGGCCGCGCTGATCACCCGCGGACTCGCCGAGATCGTTCGCCTGGGCCTGGCCAAGGGGGCGCAGGCGGAGACGCTGATGGGACTGTGCGGCATCGGCGACCTGACGCTGACCTGCAACGCCATGCAGTCGCGCAACTTCTCGCTCGGCGTCGCGCTGGGCCGAGGCCGCGCCCTCAAGGACATCCTGGCCGAACGCAAGGCGGTCACCGAGGGCGTGTTCTCCGCCCGCGCGGTGATCGAACTGGCCGGGCGCCTGGGCGTCGACATGCCGATCTGCACGGCCGTCAACGCCATCGTCAACCACGGCAAGGACATCGACAAGGTGATCGAGGGCTTGCTGGCCCGCCCCTTCACAAAGGAACTTTGAGGAACCGCCCATGCATTACGTCATCTTCGCCATCGACAAGCCGGGCCGCACGGACCTGCGCCAGGAAAACCGTCCGGCCCACCTGGAATACCTGAAGGCCAACAAGGACATCATCGTCACCGCCGGGCCCATGCAGTCCGACGACGGCGCGGCCATGATCGGCAGCATGCTGGTGCTCGACGTGGACGGGCGCGCCGCCGTCGAGGACTTCGCGCGCAACGACCCCTACGCCAAGGCGGGCCTGTTCGAAAGCACGGTCATCAAGCGCTGGAAGCGCACCGTGCCGGCGGACTGAGCCGCGGGCGACCCCGTCGGCCATGGCACGGCACGAGCTTTGCCGCCTCGACGACATCGCCGACGGCGGGTCGGCGGGGTTCGAGGTCGCGCGTACCCTGGTGCTGGCCGTGCGCAAGGGCACTGCCGTATACGCCTATGTCAATTCCTGCCCGCACGTAGGCACGCCGCTCGACATGTGGCCGGGCCGCTTCCTGACCAGGGACGGATCGCACATCCTGTGCGCCACCCACGGCGCCCTGTTCCGCATCGAGGACGGCCATTGCGTCGCCGGGCCCTGCGTCGGCCGCGGCCTGACGCCGATCGATGTTGCGGTGCAGGATGATGTCGTAAAAATTTCACTTTGACGTCCGATCGATTTGTAAAATAAAGCAAATTCTTATTTCGCAATTGCACAAATTCTAATTTTCCCCTATCCAGCCTTCCGCGTGGCCGTTTTCCAAGGCGCAATACCTTGTTCTCGGGCGGGATTTCGCCATACTTTCGAGACCCAAGGGAGACAACCGGGGGAGTGGCCCCGGATCGGGGAGACGGCGGCCGGCGCGGTCCAGGGCATCCCGTTTCGGGGGGCGCGGGACGGGCGGCGGCGGGCGTAATCGGGTGGGGCGCAGGACAGACGCGCCAAGGCGGCGGACGCCGCATGGATTTAAAGGGAGGTTTCTACCGTCATGTCTGAAGAGCATATCTTTCCGGTGCCCGAGGCCGTCGCCAAGGCGTCGCTGTGCACCAACGAGCAGTACCTGGAAATGTACAAGCAGTCGGTCGACGACCCGGCGGCGTTCTGGGGCGAGCACGGCAAGCGCGTCGACTGGATCAAGCCGTACACCAAGGTCAAGGACGTCGATTTCAACTACGGCAGCGTGTCGATCAAATGGTTCGAGGACGGCACCCTGAACGCGTCCGCCAACTGCATCGACCGTCACCTGGCGACCAGGGGCGACCAGGTCGCCATCATCTGGGAAGGCGACGACCCCAAGGACGACAAGAAGATCACCTATCGCGAACTGCACGAGCACGTGTGCCGCCTGGCCAACGCCATGAAGGCGCGGGGCGTGAAGCGCGGCGACCGCGTGTGCATCTACATGCCGATGATCCCCGAAGCGGCCTATGCCATGCTGGCCTGCACGCGCATCGGCGCCATTCATTCGGTGGTGTTCGGCGGGTTCTCGCCGGACTCGCTGGCCCAGCGCATCCACGATTCCGACTGCGTCATGGTCGTCACCGCCGACGAGGGCCTGCGTGGCGGCCGGCCGATCCCGCTGAAGGCCAACACGGACGCCGCCTGCGCCAAGTGCCCGTCGGTCACCAGCGTCATCGTCGTCAAGCGCACGGGCGGGGCGATCCACTGGGTCGACGGCCGCGACGTGTGGTACCACGACGTCACCGAGGCCGCCTCCGCCGACTGCGCGCCCGAGGAGATGAACGCGGAAGACCCGCTGTTCATCCTCTATACCTCGGGCTCCACGGGCCAGCCCAAGGGCGTGCTGCACACCACCGGCGGCTATCTGGTCTACGCCTCCATGACGCACCAGTACGTGTTCGACTACAGGGACGGCGAGATTTTCTGGTGCACGGCCGACGTCGGCTGGGTCACCGGCCACAGCTACATCGTCTACGGTCCGCTCGCCAACGGCGCGACCACGCTGATGTTCGAGGGCGTGCCCAACTATCCGGACACCTCGCGCTTCTGGCAGGTCTGCGACAAGCACAACGTGGAAATCTTCTACACCGCGCCGACGGCGATCCGCGCCCTCATGCGCGACGGCGACGGCCCGGTGAAGAAGACCTCACGCAAGTCGATCCGCCTGCTCGGCACGGTGGGAGAGCCGATCAACCCGGAAGCCTGGCTATGGTACTACAACGTGGTCGGCGACGGCCGCTGCCCGATCGTCGATACCTGGTGGCAGACGGAAACGGGCGGCATCCTGATCACGCCGCTGCCGGGCGCCACGGCGCTGAAGCCCGGGTCCGCCACGCGGCCCTTCTTCGGCGTCGAGCCGCAGATCGTCGACGCCGACGGCAAGGTGCTCGAGGGGGCGGCCGAGGGCAACCTCTGCATCATCGACAGCTGGCCCGGCCAGATGCGCACCGTCTATGGCGACCACAAGCGGTTCGAGGACACCTACTTCTCGACCTACAAGGGCAAGTACTTCACCGGCGACGGCTGCCGCCGCGACGCCGACGGCTACTACTGGATCACCGGACGCGTCGACGACGTCATCAACGTGTCGGGCCACCGAATGGGCACGGCCGAGGTGGAAAGCGCGCTGGTCGCCCATCCCAAGGTCGCCGAGGCCGCCGTGGTCGGCGCGCCGCACGACATCAAGGGACAGGGCATCTACGCCTACGTGACCCTCAACGCCGGCGAGGCGCCGTCGGACGACCTGCGCAAGGAACTCGTCCAGTGGGTGCGCAAGGAGATCGGCCCGATCGCCAGCCCCGACTGGCTGCAATGGGCGCCGGGCCTGCCCAAGACGCGGTCGGGCAAGATCATGCGCCGCATCCTGCGCAAGATCGGCGAGGACGACTTCTCCAACCTGGGCGACACCTCGACGCTGGCCGACCCGGCGGTGGTCGACGACCTGATCGAGAACCGCCAGAACCGGATGCGCTGATCGATCTGTCGGTTTCGGATTGGGAAACGTACGGATTTCGGTACCCGGCGGGTTTTTCAGTCCGCCGGGTACCTTTTCGGATATTCGCGATCAGAGGCAGGAACCCCTCTTACAGGCTTGTGATCCATGGTCGTTCCTGTTTGGGAAGCGAAAGCGGAACTTGGGGAAGGCCCGATCTGGGACGAGCGCAATCAATGTCTGATCTGGCTCGATGTCAAAGGTCGTAAACTTCATGTTCTTTCGCCCGTCACCGAAGATAGGCGAACTATCCCCCTATCGACGGAGGTTGGCGCCGTCGCGCTGCGACGCGATGGCGGCCTTGTGGCGGCGACCCGCGCTGGTTTCGCCTATCTCGACGCCCAGACGGGCGGCCTTGCACCGATCTGCGACCCCGAACGCCACTTGCCGGGCAATAGATTCAACGACGGCAATTGCGATCCGGGTGGCCGGTTCATCGCCGGATCCATGGATGACTGCGAAAGACAACCCACCGGCAACGTCTATGCGTTGGAGCCCAGCGGCGAAGTTTGCCACCTGTTCGGCAGGTTTGTGGTCTGCAACGGACCGGCATTCAGTCCGGGTGGAGATCGACTGTACTTTTCCGACAGCGTTGAACGGACAATTTTGGCGTTTGACTACGATGTGGAATTCGCGGCAGCGACCAACCCCAGGTGTTTTGCAAGGTTCTCCAGCGATGACGGCTTCCCCGATGGGCTCACCGTGGATGCCGAGGGCGGCCTTTGGGTCGCGCATTGGGACGGCTGGCGGGTGACCCGCTTCCTGCCCGACGGCACCATTGACCAGGTTATCCCCATGCCCGTTCCGAGACCGACCCGCTGCGCTTTCGGCGGCCCTGAACTTAAAGACCTTTTCGTTACGTCGGCGCGGATCGGATTGAGCCCGGGCGCTCTCGCCGAGGCGCCTCTTTCCGGAGCCCTCTTCCGAGCCTCGCCAGGCACGACCGGCCTTCCCGCTCACAGATTCAACGGCTAGGATCGGGGTAGGATTGGGCAGAGACTGTCATGAATGACGAAATCGGACTGATCGGCCTGGGGCCCATGGGACGGGGCCTGGCAGCCGCGATGCAGTCGCACGGAATCCACGTTCGGGCCTGGGAGCCATCTCCCGAAATCCGCAACTCGCCCGAAGTGACGGCCCTGGGCATTGCAAACGCGAATGGCGCAGAAGACCTCGCGCGCGGTCTGAAGCCCAACCGTATAATTCTTCTGATGGTCCGCAGCGGCACGCCCGTCGATGACTGCCTCGCCGCGCTTACGCCCCATCTTTCACCACACGACGTCGTCATCGACGCGGGGAATTCTCACCCGCAGGACACCGAGCGGCGTCAGGCGCTGTTGCATGAGAGCGGATTGGCCTTGATGGGACTCGGGGTATCCGGAGGACCGTCCGGAGCACGGCGAGGGCCCGCTCTTATGGCGGGCGGGCCGCTGGACGCCTGGAACCGCACCGGACCGGTGCTCAAGCGCATCGCCGCCCGGTTCAACGGCGAACCATGCGTCGATCGGTTCGGCGCCGGGGCGGCCGGACACTACGTGAAAATGGTGCACAACGGGATCGAATACGCAGTAATGCAGGCCCTGGCTGACCTCCATGCCCTGCTCACCCAAGGATGTGGATTGGCCGCGAATCAGGTCGGCGAAATCTTCGCACGAATGGAACAGTCGCCCGCGGCAGGGTTTCTCACGCAGATCGCCGCTGAGGCCGCCGCCTACCCTGACCCGGAAGGAACGGGGTTTCTGGTTGACGCCGTCGACGATCGCGCGGCGCAGAATGGCACCGGCGCTTGGTCCGTGACCGCAGCATCTGAAGCCGGTGTCGCAGTTCCCTCGATTGCAGCCGCCGTCGATTTTCGGACTTTTTCCGCGAACGCTCTGTTCCGCCGCCGAGCGATCACGAAAGCGGCCTCCGCGGGCGGCGCGTCTCTAGCGGTGGGCGATGTGGGCTCCCTGGCCGCTTCCGCCATGAGCGCCGTCTCAGCCGCATCCTTCCAACAGGGGCTTGCCTTGCTCTCCCATACGGGCGACCGGTTTGGCGCCCCCCTCCCGCTATGTCGCATTGTCCGTGTGTGGCGCGCCGGAAGCATCCTCCAGGGCCGCATGACGGAAGAGCTGGCACAGGCGCTGCAGGACGAATCCACGCCGCCGGATAATCCGCGAACGAGGTACCTGGATGCCGTCGCGGCGGAAGGATTGGACGCATTGCGGCAGCTTACCGTTTTCGGTATCTCGGCCGGCATTCCCGTGCCCGGACTGAGCACGAGTCTTGCCTATCTGGACGGGTTCGGAGACCGGCCCCTTTCGACCCGATTTGTCCAGATGCTTCGTGACCGTTTTGGAGAGCACGGCTTCCGCCGGCTTGACGGAACGCTTGGACACGTTCCGTCGCTCGGGAACGCATCGTGATGCTCCCGGATATCCCCGTCGTCGTGATGGGCGTTTCCGGAGCCGGGAAGACCACGGTGGGACGCATGTTGGCGGCGGCATTGGACGGTACGTTTGTAGACGCCGACGATTTTCACCCTCCATGGAACATTGCCAAGATGGCTGCCGGATTACCTCTAGACGATGACGACCGAAGGTCATGGCTTGCCACGATTTCGCAGATACTCTGCGACCGACGCCCTTTGCAACCATTGGTCATCGCTTGTTCCGCGTTGAAACGCGACTATCGAGCGGCGCTCGGTCCCGCGCCGTTCTTTCTGGTTTACCTGAAGGGACGGCGAGGCACCATTGCCCAGCGCATCGAGGCGCGGAAAGGGCATTTCATACCAACGGCGCTTCTCGACAGTCAGTTCGCCACTTTGGAAGAGCCTCTGGACGCGTTGACGCTGGACATCGAACGGCCGCCCGAGATCCTTGTCCAAGATGTTCTCGACGCCTTGCGGGCCCGGTCGACGAAATGACCCTGGCCGACCCGGCGGTGGTCGACGACCTGATCGAGAACCGCCAGAACCGGATGCGCTGATCCGGCGCGGTGAACGAAAAGCAAAGGCGGGACCTACCGAGTCCCGCCTTTTTTCGTCTTCCGCGCGTCGGCGCGTCACGCCAGGCGCAGCCCCGAATGCTTCAAGGGGAAGTCGCGGACGCGCTTGCCGGTGGCGGCGAAGATCGCGTTGAGGACGGCCGGCGCGGCGACGGCGATGGTCGGCTCGCCGACCCCGCCCCAGAAGCCGCCCGACGGCATCACCATGGTTTCCACCCGGGGCATGTCCTTGATGCGCATGACCTCATAGGTGTCGAAGTTCCGCTGTTCGACGCGGCCGTCCTTGACCGTGCATTCGCCCATCAGCATGGCCGACAGGCCGTAGACGAAGGAGCCTTCGAC
Organism: Rhodospirillales bacterium CG15_BIG_FIL_POST_REV_8_21_14_020_66_15; assembly: GCA_002781745.1. Taxonomy (GTDB): domain Bacteria; phylum Pseudomonadota; class Alphaproteobacteria; order Rhodospirillales; family Casp-alpha2; genus UBA1479. The sequence goes on along the minus strand of PFFW01000154.1, from coordinate 64,934 downwards.
CTGGGCTTCGATCTGCTGCGGGTTGACGGCGTGGCCGCTGTCGGTGGCGGCGACGATGCGGTGGATCTTCACCACGCCGCCGTCCGACACCGAGACCTCGGCGCAGGCGGCGACGTAGCTGGCGAACGCCTTGCACTGGGCGAGGCCGCGGTGGACGCCCTTGGCCGCCGGCCTGCCCCATCCCGCCTTGTCGGCCACGGCCTGCAGCACCGCCCGGCTTTTCGGATGGTCCTTCATGTACTTCAGGCGGAAGGCGAGCGGGTCCTGCCCGGCGGCATGGGCCAGTTCGTCCATGAAGCATTCCAGGTAGATGGCGTTCTGGTTGGCGTTGACGCCGCGCCAGAAGCCGGGGCGCAGGTGCGGGTTGCGCATGGCGTGGTCGACCAGCAGGTTGGGGAACGAATAGGCGATCGCGTGGTCGCCCTTGGGCGCGAGGCACTGGAAGACGACCGGGTCCATCCCGCCGGCGAGCCGCCCCGGCATGATGCCCGCCAGGATCGACTGTCCCGAGATGCGCACGCGCAGGCCCGTGATCCCGCCCTGATCGTCGATCCCGGCCGTGAGGCGGCACTGCGTCACCGGATGGTAGGCGCCGTGGGTCATGTCCTCCTCGCGCGTCCACAGAAGCTTCACCGGCGTGCCCGGCATCTCCCTGGCGATGCGCACCGCCTGATGGACATAGTCGTGGATGGGCCCGGCACCCCGCCGCCCGAAGCCGCCGCCCAGGTGCATGCGGTGGATCTCGCATCTGTCGGGCGTCAGGCCCGCCGCGAAGGCCGCGGCGGCCAGGGCGTCCTCGGCCGACTGGGTCGGGCACCAGACCTCGCAGCGTTCGGGCGTCCACAGCGCCGTCGCGTTCATGGGCTCCATGGTCGCGTGGTGCTGGAACGGATAGGAATAGGTCGCCTGCACCTGCTTGACCGATGCGGCGATGGCGCCGGCGGCGTCGCCCGCCTTGTTGCCGACGAAGGCGTCCTTGGCGTCCAGGCCCTCGTCGACCATGGCGGCGATGTCGGCGCCGTCGATCCTGCCGTGGGGGCCCTCGTCCCACACGACGTCGACGGCCTCGAGCGCCGTCTTGGCCTGCCACCACGTGTCGGCGACCACGGCGACGGCGTCGTCGCCCACCTTGACGACCTTCCTCACGCCGGGCATGGCAAGCGCCTTCGCCGCGTCGAACGATCTGAGCCTGGCGCCGAACAGGGGGTACTGGCGGATCGCCGCGTTGAGCATCCCGGGGAGCCTGACGTCGATGCCGTAGACCTGTTTGCCGGTCAGCTTGTCGGCGGTGTCGAGCCGCTTGAGCGGCTTTCCGGCGATGGTCCAGTCCTTGGGGTTCTTGAGCGCGACCTTGTCCGGCACCGGCAGCCCGGCGGCGGCCGCACAGACCTTGCCGAAGGTCGTCGTCTTGCCCGAAGGGCCGTGGGTGATGACGCCCTTGTCGGCCCGGCACTCGCCCGCCGGCACGCCCCAGGCCCGGGCCGCGGCGGCGATCAGCATCTCGCGCGCGGCCGCCCCGCCTTCGCGCACGTAGTCGTGGGAACCGCGGATGCCCCGGCTGCCCGTGGTCTGGAAGCTTTTCCACGCGCCGCCGCGCGTCAGGTTGCGGGACGGCGGGACGTATTCCGTGGCGACCTTGGACCAGTCGCAGGCCAGCTCCTCGGCGACAAGCTGGGCCAGCCCGGTCAGCGTGCCCTGCCCCATCTCCGAGCGGGCGATGCGGATGATCACGGTTTCGTCGGGCCGTACCACGACCCAGGCGGTGATCTCGTCCGTATGTCCGGCGCCGGCCAGCGCCGCGCCGCCGCCGCGGCCGAGCGGCACCGTGAAGCCCAGCACCAGTCCCGCGGCCGCGGCCGCCGAGCCGGTCACGAAGGCGCGGCGGGTCGGATTGATGGTCCGTGTCGGGTTCGTCGTCATGTCCCTGTCCTCCCCCGTCAGGCCTTGCCGCCGGCGGCGCGGTGGATGCCCGCGCGCACGCGCTGGTAGGTGCCGCAGCGGCAGATGTTGGAGATTTCGGCGTCGATGTCGGCGTCCGTCGGCCTGGGCGTCCTGGCGAGCAGCGCCGCCGCCGCCATGATCATGCCCGCCTGGCAGTAACCGCATTGCGGCACGTCGAGGTCCATCCACGCCCGCTGCACCGGATGGGAGCCGTCGCGGGACAGGCCCTCGATGGTGACGATCCTGTCGGTTTCGGCGACGGCCTCCAGCGGCAGGGCGCAGGATCGCACGGCCGCGCCGTTGACATGCACGGTGCAGGCGCCGCAGGCGGCGATGCCGCAGCCGTACTTGGTGCCGGTCAGGTCCAGGTTCTCGCGCAGCACCCACAACAGGGGGGTGGCGCCGTCGGCGTCGACCGTGACGGTCCTGCCGTTGACGTTGATCTTCGCCATGGGGAAGGTCCTCCGGGAAAGATGATGGGATTTCCCCCATGGTCCGTCGGCGGCGGGCGAATGTCGAATCACATTGCGACGGCGGCTGTGGTCAAAAAGGAGCCGCAAGCGGAGACGGCGGGCCGTCAGCTTTCATAGCGCGTGTTGCCGCGGCGGTTGGTGTCGATGGGCAGTTCCATCATCAGCGGCTGGTGGGCGCGCTGCGAGCAGTTCTTGCGCGGGCACAGGTGGCAGTTGATGCCGATCGGCGCGAACATTTCCTCGTCGCGGATGTTGAAGGGGGCGGCGTAGGCGAGCCGGTGCGCGTGCTTCAACTCGCAGCCGAGCGACAGCGCCAGCCGCCGGTCCTGGGTGTCGCGCGAGAACACGGGGCGTTCCGTGGTGCGGGAGATGGTGAAGAAGCGTTCGCCGTCGGGCAGTTCCACGAACTGCGGCACGATGACGCCGGGCGTGCGGAACGAGGTGTGGATGTTCCACACCGGACAGGCGCCGCCGTAGTCGGCGATGTTGAACGAGGTCGAGTTGAAGCGCTTGGTGACGTTGCCCGCCTTGTCGACGCGCAGGAAGAAGAACGGCACGCCCCTGGCCCCCTCGCGCTGCAGGGTGGTGAGGCGGTGGCAGACCTGTTCGAAGGACACGCCGAAGGCGGCGGCCAGACGGTCGACGTCGTAGCGCGTCTCCTCCGCCGTCTCGAAGAACGGGGCGTAGGGCATGAGGAAGGCGGCGGCGAAATAGTTCGCGAGTTCCACATGGCAGCGCGCGACGGCGGTCTCGGAGCGCAGGGCGCTGCCGGCGGTGAGGTCCTGCAGGACCGACGGCAGCTCGACCAGGCACAGCACGTGGGCGAGCTGGAACACCCGGTTCTGGTGATCCAGCGCTTCCGACAGGTGGACCGTGGAGACCGTCTCGTCATAGATGCGCAGCGCCTGGCCCATGTCCTCGACCGAGGCCGTGCGCACCTCGATCCCGTGCACGCGCATGAGCCGCCCCTTGAGCACCATGTAGACGTCGTCGACCTCGCAGGGGGTGGCGTCGCGCAGGCGTTCGGCCGCCGCCTCGAGCGCCGGGAAGTGGTTGGAGTGGTCGCGGAAGAAGTCGTGGATGATGCGCTCCGGCGTCGATTTCAGAAGGTCGGCGGGCATGCCCTCGCTGCCCAGGCGCATCATGTTGTCCAGCGCGTTGCGGTGGCTGCGGTAGAGGTGGAGGAAGCTTTCCACCAGCTTGGGCGCGTGGTCGATGGCGGCGCGCAATTCCTGCAGGTCGGGCGTGGTGGCGTCGAAGATGGGGTCCTGCACGGTGTTGCGCAGGTCGGCCAGCATCGTCGAGCCCTCGTCCTTGATGAGGTCGCGCCAGTCGACGCCGTAGGCGTCCGACAGCGACATCAGCATGGTCACCGACAGGGACCGCTGGTTGTTCTCCAGCAGGTTCACATAGGCGGTGCTGACGCCCAGCGCCTCGGCCATCTCCGCCTGGGTCTGGCGGTGCTCGCGGCGCAGCTGCCGCAGCCGCGGCCCGACCAGGGTCTTGCGTACGCGCATGCCCGGCATGCCCTCCGTCCCGCTGTTTTACAAATTAACATATTTTTACATTTGTTTATAAAACAAACAACACATAAACCTGAAAATCCGTGCGCGCCCGGCATACCCGGCGTAGGGTCGGTCGTGAAGCATCGTCACCATTGCGCAGGGCCGGCGATGGAGACCCAAGACCTTTGAGGAGACCCAACATGGCGAACAACATTCTCATCCTCGGCGCTTCCTACGGCTCCCTGCTCGGCACCAAGCTGCTGATGGCCGGCCACAACGTGACCCTGGTGTGCCGCGAGGAAACGGCCAGGCTGATCAACGACAAGGGCACGGAAGTGCGCATCCGCCTGAAGGGCGAGGACGCGCACCGCACCTTCCGCTCGCACGACCTGCCCGGGCGCCTGGACGCCCAAACGCCCGAGAACGTCGCCGCCGGGGCCTACGACCTGGTCGGCCTGGCCATGCAGGAGCCGCAGTATTCCGCCCATTCGCTGCGCACGCTTTTGATCCGCATCGCCGAGGAGCGCATTCCCTGCCTGTCGATCATGAACATGCCGCCGCTGCCGTTCCTGCGCCGCATCCCCGGTCTGGACACCGGCAAGCTGGAGGCCGCCTACAGCAATCCCCGCGTGTGGGACCGTTTCGAGCCCGATCTGGTGACCCTGTGCAGCCCCGATCCGCAGGCCTTCCGGCCGCCCGAGGAAGGCGCCAACATCCTTCATGTCGGCCTGCCCACCAACTTCAAGGCCGCCCGGTTCGGCGACCGCGACGCCAACAAGCTGCTCGACCGCCTGGACGCCGACATCGCCGCCGTGCGCGTCGGCCGGAGCGAGGTGCCGGTCAAGCTGAGGGCTTTCGACTCGGTTTTCGTGCCGCTTGCGAAATGGTCCATGCTGCTGACCGGCAACTATCGCTGCGTGGAACGCGGCGGCGTGCGCCCGATCCGCGACGCCGTGCACGAAAACCTGGGCAAATCCCGCCTGATCTACCAGCACGTGGACGCCATCGCCCGCGCGCTGGGCGCCGACCCGGCCGACGCCGTGCCGTTCGAGAAATACGCCGCCGCCGCCGAGAACCTGTCGAAGCCGTCCTCGGTGGCCCGCGCCGTGGACGGGGGCTCGCCGGTCATCGAGCGGGTCGACATGCTGGTGCAGCTGATCGGCCGCACCCTCGGCATGAACAGCGCCGACGTCGATGAGATCGTCGCCACCGTCGACGGACGCCTGGCGCGGAACCAGCGGCGTTCGGCCTGACACGGAATTTCCGTCTGCGACTACAGACAGCCTTCCTCTAAACTTGACGATGCGGGACCTGCGGGTCCCGCTTTTTTTGTCCGCCCCGGCACGCCGGGCGGCGGTGATCTCCGGTCGTTGATTTCCTGGGCCGGATCGCGCATCGTCCGGGACCGCCCGGTGCCGAGGCCGGGCCCATCGACAAAACTCACAAGACTTGAAGGGACGGATCATGACGAACGAGGCCATCGCCGAACTGCTGGACCCCAAGGTGCTCCGCGTCGGCATCAACCTGGGCAACATCCTGCTGGTCACCGGCACGAAGCCCAACGGCGACCCGGACGGCATCGCCCCCGACATGGCGGCGGGCATCGCCGACAAGCTGGGCGTCGCGGTCAAGTACGACACCTTCGCCACGCCGGGCGAGGTCGCCGACGCCGCCGAACGCGGCGCCTGGGACATCGGCCTGATCGCCATCGAGCCCAAGCGGGCCGAGGTCATCGACTTCTGTGACGCCTACGTGCAGATCGAGGCGACCTACCTGGTGCCCGACACCTCGCCGTTCCGGAAGGTCGAGGACGTCGATGCGCCCGGCGTGCGCATCGCGGTTTCGGAGCGCGCGGCCTACGACCTCTACCTGTCGCGCACCCTGAAGCATGCCGAACTGGTGCGCGCCCAGGGCCTGCCCGGCGCCTTCGAGCTGTTCAAGCGGGAGAAGCTGGACGCCCTGGCGGGCCTCGTGCCGGCGCTGCGCGACAACGCCGCCGCCATGCCCGGCACGCGCCTGCTGCCGGGCCGCTATACGGCCGTGAAACAGGCCATCGGCACGCGCCACGGCACGCCGGCGCTGAAGGCCGTGGTGCAGGACTTCATCGCCGAGGCCGTCGCCAGCGGCCTGGTGCAGCGCCTGATCGACAAGCACGGGGTGACCGGCAAGCTGGCCGTCGCGACGGAGGATTGACCGGCGCGCAACCGGCCGGGGGCCGCCTCAGGCGCCCCGGGCCATCTGCTTGACGCGCTGCAGGTTCTTCTCGATGACGATGACGCGCTTCTGATTGCCGGCGGCGCGATAGATTTCCGACGCCCCGGTGAAGTACTTCTGCGCGTCGGCGACCAGTTCCTTCGACGGCTGGCGCTTGGCCAGGGCGAAGCAGGCGGCGCCCAGGTTGTTGGCCGTCTGCGCCCACAGAAGCGGCACCAGGTCCTTCTTGCGCACGTCGAGCGCCTGCTTGAAGGCGTCGACGGCCTTGGCCGCCAGTTCCGGGCCCTGGGCCCGTTCGGCAAGCGACAGCAGGACCGTGCCGTAACCGTTCATGGCCTCGGCCCAGCGCCCGGGGTTGAGTTCCGGATCGAAGGCGGAGAGCGCCTCCTCGAAGGCCTGGGCCGCCTCCTTGAGGCGCGCCGGCGTGGTCTCCTTGTTGCCGATCTTGTAGAGCACCATGGCCATGTTGATCATGGCGAGCGCGAATTCGTTGGGATAGTTGTCGCGACCGAGGGCGTCGGCGACCTCGCGGTAGGCGGCGGCGGCGGCGGCCAGCGCGTCCGGATCCGCGTCCTGCAGGGACTTGAGCTGCAGGCCCTCGGCGAAATGGTTCTGCGCCAGCGCCCAGAGCAGAAGGTGCTCCGACTTGTCGATGGTTTTGACCGCGTCCTGATAGGCCTTGAGCCCCTTGGCCAGATACTTCTTGGCGCCGACCCGCCACAGCGACAGGCAGACGTTGCCGTAGCAGGTCAGGCAGGACGCCAGATGCGGCGGCTCCAGGTGCGGCGGACTGTCCCAGACCTTCTCCAGGTCCTTCATCTCGCCCTCGAGCACCGCCGCCAGCTTCTTGCGGGCACCCCGGTGCACGGGCAGAAGCGAGCCCATGGCCGACACCAGGATCAGCTGGTACAGGTCGCGCGGCATGGGAATGGGCAGGGTCAGGTGGTCGAGCGGCCCGAACGTGCTGGCCGCCCCCTCGGCCGCCCCCACCGGCAGGAAGCGCAGTTCGACCGCCGTGCCCAGGTCCACCGTGCCGCCCCACACCAGAAGGTCCGCCTCATCCTCGCGCAGCCATTCGGATCCCGTGCGGGCCGATTCCTGCAGGGCGTTGAACAGGGGCGCCTTGGCGTTCAGCTTGACCGCCTGGTTGCGGCGGTAGACGGCGACGTCGGAAATGGCGGCGAAGATGTCGGCCAGTTGCTGGGTGATCTTCTCGCCCCCGGACCCGTCAACGTCCGCCAGGACGATGCTGGCGGCGGAACCGGAAACGTCCGACGGCACGTAGCCGCCGCCCACCCGCTTCGCCTTGCGCCGGGATTTCTTCTTGGCCGGACCGCCACCGAGCCCGAAAAGTGCCTTGAGAAGACCCATTCCTGGATGCTTTGCCTGAATTCCAAGTAACGCCGATGCCGGAACGGCATGCCGGCGTGCTCGCCGCGGGCCGCGGCCCCTTCCTCGCCCGATGAAGTCCTAGAATGTCCCACCGGCGCGCCGAGGGCAAGCCCCGGGCGCGCGGCGCGCCGGCAGACGGTTCGCAGCCGGATCAAAAGTCGATGCAGCGGCCGTTCTTTTCCCAATCGCCGAACCGGGTGGGATCGGGGGGCGCCGGCCCGGCGTCCGGCTTCGCGGCCGCCCGCGGCGCGGGCGCCGGCGGCGCCGGGTCGATCTGCGTGCGCCCCGCCTCGAGGAACGCCCGCGCCCGGGCCAGGCGCTCGGCGCGCTTGCTGTCATGATCGTCGGTCATGGCCGCAGTCTACACGGGTGCGCCGCCGGCCGCCAACCGGAACGCGCCGAATGTCCTTGCCCGGCCGCCTCCCGGCTGGCATGACCGGGCCATGGAACACGATGTCCTTGCCCCGCGGGCGGCGGCCCTCGACCTGCTGCGGGGCGTCCTGCGCCGCCGCCAGGCCCTGGACCGGCAGATGGCCCAATCCGGCTTCGCGGCCCTGGACGCCCGCGACCGCGCGTTCGCCCACAACCTGGCGGCGACGGCCTTGCGCCGACTGGGACAGATCGACGCCCTGATCTCCGCATGCCTGGACCGGCCGCTGCCGGCGAACGCCGCCGCCGCCATGGACATCCTGCGCCTGGGCGCCGCGCAGCTTCTGTTCACGGGCACGGCCGACCACGCCGCCGTCGACACGGCGGTGGACCTTGCCCGCGCCCGCGGCCAGGCCCACCTGGCGAAGCTGGTCAACGCCGTCCTGCGCCGCCTGCAACGCGAGGGCGCGGACGCCCTGACCGGCCAGGACGCAGCCCGGTTGAACACGCCGGACTGGCTGTGGGACTCCTGGCGGGCGGCCTACGGCGACGCGGCCTGCCGCGCCGTCGCCGAAAGCCACCTTTCGCCCGCCCCCCTGGACCTGACCGTCAGGGCCGACGCTCCGGCCTGGGCGGACCGCCTGGGCGGCCGGGCCCTGTCGGCCCGGACCGTGCGCCTTTCGGGCGGCGGGCCGGTGCCGGACCTGCCCGGCTACGACGAAGGGGCGTGGTGGGTGCAGGATCTGGCCGCCGCCCTGCCGGCCTCGCTTCTGGGCGACGTCGACGGCAAGGCCGTGCTCGACCTGTGCGCCGCACCGGGCGGCAAGACGGCGCAGCTGGCCGCCGCCGGGGCGCGGGTGACCGCGGTCGACCGCGCGGAGAAACGTCTCGAGGTGCTGCGCCGCAACCTGGCCCGCCTGAACCTCGCGGCCGCGACCGTGACCGCCGACGCGCTTGACTGGACGCCCGACGCCCCGTTCGACGCCGTGCTGCTGGACGCGCCCTGTTCGGCCACGGGGACCATCCGCCGCCATCCGGACCTGCCGCGCCTGAAGGGCCCCGCAGACGTCGCCAGACTTTCGGCGCTGCAGGACCGCCTGCTGGCGCGCGCCGCCGGTTGGCTGCGGCCGGGCGGCCTGATGGTCTTCGCGACCTGCTCCCTGCAGCCGGAGGAGGGACCGGAACGCGTGCGCGCCTTCCTCGCCGCGCGCGGTGATTTCCGGGCCGAAACGGTTGTTCCCGGCGAATCGGGGGTGACGGCCGAGATGGTCTCCGGCGACGGCTGGCTGCGCACCCTGCCGTCCATGGCGGCCGAGAGCGGCGGCATGGACGGGTTTTTCGCCGCCGCCCTGCGGCGTATCGCGTAAATCCCCGTTCGGTGCTATTGGTCGGCGGATGATTTTTCAGTTCGCCCGCGACATCTATTTCCGCAGCGACATCTACAACAGGATGTTGCGCCGGCACGGAACGGCCCACATCCAGGCCCTGACCACGGACCCGGTGCCCGGCGACCCGGCGCGGGGCGCGGAGATCCTGAGCGGCGACATGATCCTGGCCGCGCGCCGCCGCAGGCTGGGCGCCCATCCCTTCGCCACCGCCCTGAAAAGCCGCCGCGCGCTGGCGGAGCTTTACGGTTTCGCCTGGCTGCGCGACCTCGCGGCGCTGAGCGCTCCCGGCGCGCGCGAGGCGGCGCAGGCGCTCGTCCATGACTGGCTGCGCCACTGCGACCGCTGGGATCCGGAGACCTGGTCGCCGGGCGTCGCGGGGACGCGGCTGCTCGCCTGGATCAATTATATTGAGTTCGTAACGAATGGAAGCGGCGGGGGGCTGCGGGCGGACATGGCACAGTCGGCGGCGGCCCAGCTTCGGCATCTGGCGGGGGTCGCCCGCTCCGACGGCACGCCGCTCAAGGACGGAGAGGCCGGCTTCGCCGCCGGCGCCGCCCTGGTGGCGGGCGCCGTCGCCGTGCCGGGCCGGGAGCCGCTTCTCGACACCGGGCTGGCCTGCCTGGAAGCCGCGGTGCGGCGGGATATCCTGGCCGACGGCGCGCATCGCTCCCGCTCGCCGGAAACGGCCTGCCGGGCGCTGGCCCGTCTGATCGAAGCACACCGCGCCCTCCAGGCGGGCCGGCGCCCGCCGCCCGAATTCCTGGTCGACGCCCTCGGCCGGCTGGGTCCCGCGGTGAAGGCGCTGACCCTGGGGGACGGCGCGTTGACGGCGTTCAACGGCGGCGTCAACGGCGCCGCGCACACGGTGTCGGCCGTGCTCGGCGCCGCCGGCGTTCGCGGCGCGGCCCCCGCCAGCCTGCCCGACGGGGGCTATGAGCGGCTGCACGCGGGCACCACCACCGTGATCGCCGACACCGGCGGGCGGGACGGGGCCGCGGGGGGCGGCGGCCATGCCGGGGCGCTCAGCTTCGAGATGTCGGCCGGGCGCCACCGGCTGGTCGTCAACTGCGGCGCCCATCCCGACGAAACCACGGAATGGGCGCGGGTGCTGCGCTCGACGGCCGCCCATTCGACGCTTTCCGTCAACGACACGGACGCGCTGCCGGCGGACGCGCCGCGCCGCGCCGACGTCGGCATGGCCGTGCGCCGCAACGAGCGCGGGGGCAGCTCCCTGGTGCAGATGGGGCATGAGGGCTACCGCCGGGCGTTCGGCATCGTCTACAACCGGGATCTGTACCTGTCGGGCGCCGGCGACGACTTCCGCGGCAAGGACGCCCTGGTCGGCGGGGCCGGCGCCTTCACGCTCCGCTTTCACCTGCACCCCGACGTCGGCGCCTCCATGCTGGAAGGAGGCGACGCCGTACTGTTGAAGCTGCCGGGCGGCACGGGCTGGCGGTTCCGCTGCGCCGGGGCCACGCCCGAGCTGGAGGAAAGCGTCTACCTGGGCGATCCGGCCGAGCCCCGCCGCTGCCGCCAGATCGTCCTGCGCGGCGACCACCATGGCCGGGAAACGGCGGTGCGCTGGTCGTTCCTGCGCGAGGGGACCTGAACGCCGCCGCCCCGAAGTGGACCGGCGACCCCGCTTCTGCTATCAGCGGTCAGCCCCCCGACACCGGGGCCATGCCGCAACCGCCGGGACCGCCTGAAACCATGGAGCACCGCGACCGTCCGTCCGCCGTCCTGCGCGACGCCACCGCCGTCGCCCTGGGCCTGGTCGTGCCGGCCATGGTGTCGGGCCGCGCGGTGCTGCAGGGCCTGGCGGCGGCGGCGCTGGTCGCGGTCCTGGTCATCGCCTGGCGCGACCGCCGGATCTTCGCCCGCGCGGCCGACGCAGTGCGCTCGCGTCTAGGGCTCGTCGTGCTGGCCGCCTTCGCCGGCATGGCGGTCAACATTCCGGGGTCCCTCGACCCCTTGCGCTCGTTGGAGGCCTGGGCGCGGACGCTGGCCTATATCGGCGGATGCGTGCTGTTCTGGGCGTTCCTCGCCGGAGACGCGCGGGCGCGGCGGCTATGCCTGCGGATCTTCACCGTCGCCTGGCTAGGCGGCTTGGCGGCGGTCATTATCGCGCAAGCCACGGGATGGGAACTGCCCTACCGCGTCCTTCGCAACGACTTCGTGCCATGGAATGCGCACTGGCCCTTCCATACCGCAAAAGCCTATGCCGCGCTCGCTGCCTGTTCCCTGCCGGTAATGTTGTGGGCGGCCATACGCGAGACGCCCGCTTGGCGGCTTGCCGGCCTGGTCGTCGCCCTGGGGCAGGTGGCAATCGTCATGTCGACGGTCAACAAGTCGGCCGTGGCGGGACTCCTGGCCACGGTTCTGGTCGTCAGCCTCGCCGTGGCGTTGCGGAGCGGCGTCAAGTGGCTTGCGGGATGGGCATTGTGGGCGGTGGCTGCGACGGCGGCGATCCTGTTCCTGGTCTACGAACTCCCCGACGAACCGGCATCGCAAGCTGTGTGGGATTGGATTCCGCCCCAGATCGTCGACACCCACCGCCAGCAGATTTGGCGATTCACCGCGGAGAAGATCACCGAAAAGCCCTGGACCGGTTACGGCATCAATGTCATCGACCGGCTGCCGGATGCGCACCGGATCCTTCCAGGCTATAGGGTGGAGGCGTTGCCGTCGCACCCGCACAACTGGGCATTGGAAGTTCTCGGCGAAACCGGGATCATCGGGTTCGTTCCCGTCCTGATCGCAATCGCCTGGGCGGTCGGCCGTTGCATGGTGGGCTACGTGCGGTCCGGGGGCGGCGGCTCCTTGGCCACGTTGGGCCTGAATGCCGTGTTCTGGGGATCGTCCTTGTTCAATTTCTCCATCTGGTCGTCGTGGTGGCTGATCGGGTACTTCCTGATGTCGGCGATGATCGCCGCGGGACCGCCCGGCGGCGCGGACGCGGGAGAGGCCGCCGTCAAAGACGGGGGAAGCGGCGGCGGCCCGGCCGGCGGGGCCGCCGCTTGACGCACGGATCAATCCTGCTTTTTCAAGCGGTCGGCGCGGGCCGGGTAGCGGTCCGCCCGCCACACGCCGATCACGCGTGAGCGGAACCGCGTGACCGCCTCGGGTTCCGGGCCGGCGGGCAGGGTTTCGTGCAGGGCGACGATCATCGCCTTGGGATGGTCCTTGAGCCACCGGTCCAGTTCGGCCGGGCCGTCGACGACGCCGAAGGGGCGCGTCAGGCGGCCGAGAAATTGGAACTGCCCATGGTATTTCCCGAAGGTGACGAAGTCGAAACCCTGATCCTCGAACCGCTTGAGGGTCTGGGAGAACGGTCGGAAATCGTGGGATTCGGCCATCAGCGGACGCAGGGTCAGGTGGACCGCGACGACCAGGACGACGGACAGGCCGCAGACAGCCGCCGTGCGGCTTGCCGCGGTTCCTGCGAACAGCCGGAGGAAGACGAGCACCGCCGCCGCCACTGCCGCCAGCGGCCACAACCGGGCGTCGCCGACGGAGGTCGCCCAGGATGGCTTGAGATCGAAATGGAAGGCCCCGGCGATGACCGCCGCCACCGTGACGAAAAAGACCGCCGGCACCAGATGGTCGGCCGCGCGCCAGAATCCGCCGTCCCGCGCCGACGCCGCCGTCAGGGCGCGGGCGACGACCAGCGCCAGGGCCGGGAATTCGGGGAGCAGGTAATGGGGTTGCTTGCCGCTGATCGCCGAGAAGGCCAGGAACGCGGCGGCGAACCAGACGAGGCAGAGCCGCACGCCGCCGTCGGCCCGCATGCCGCGCCCCTCGGCGCGCACCGCCCGCCAGGCGGCCGGCCAGACGGTCCACGGCAGGACCATGACGGGAAGGATCGCCGCGAACCACCAGAACGGCCGCCCGTGGGCGAAGCTGTCGACCATGCGTCCCGCCGACTGGCCCCACAGGATGGCGTCGCGGTAGGCCTCGCCCCCCGCCGCCGCCGCCGGCAGCGCCCACGCGAGGCCGATCGCGGCACCGAGCGCCACGCCCGCCGCGACCCCGGCGTACCAGCGGCCCCAGCCGCCCGACCAGCCGAGCCGCGGCGCCCACAGGGGCGCCGCCAGGGCGGCCGGCAGCAGGTGGACCAGGATCGCCGGGCCCTTGCCGAGGACGCCCAGGCCGATGGACAGCCCGAGGACCAGGAAGCCCGGGACCGCGCGGCCGCGCGCGGCCAGGACGAGGCCGGTCACGCCGCTCACGGCGAAGGCCGCGTGCAGCATGTCGAACATGGTCATGGTGGTGAACAGGGCCCAGAACAGGGCGCCCAGGGTCAGCGCCGCCGCCGTGGACCCCAAGCCGGGACGGTCCGGCCACAACTGGGTTCCGAGGTGCCGGGTTCCGAGGAGGGCCGCCAATCCGAACAGAGGGGCGACCAGACGCGGCCACCAGTCGTTGACGCCGAACAGCGCCCAGCCCGCCTGCATGGCCCAGAACAGCAAGGGCGGCTTGTGGCTGTAGGGTTCGCCGTTCAGGTAGGGAACAATGAAATCGCCGCGCTGCCACATCTCCCAGGCGACGGCGAGATAGCGGGTTTCGTCCACCGGCAGCAGCGGACGCACAAGCACCGCTGCGACCACCGCCGCAGCCCAAAGGACGGTCACAATCACAACGACGGGGAGCCCTCGCGCGGTCATGGGCTCCTGTTAGCCGATCGGGCACGGCAAACCAACGGCAAATTACGCCGGTTCGTCGGGTCCGGCGGGCCAGCGCAGTCCCTTGACTCCGCCCGCGGCGGCGACTATTCCGCTTTCGCCGGCCGTCCCACGGGCGTCGGCTGCGCCGTCGCGCCATTGCGGGGAGATCAAAGTGACCTTCGAGAACACGCTGGAACGTCGCCTGCCCCTCATCCTTGCCGTCATGTTTACCGCTTGGGGCGCCTACATGGTGTTCATGAAGCTCCGGCTTCTTCATTACGGTTTAGCAACGGATGATCTGTTCAACTATCTCAACGCCCTGCACAACACCAATTTCCAGGACAAATGGCTGTTCTCCGCGCGCTACGAACTGCTGCGCGGCCTGTCGTCACTGCTGTTCAACCATTGGCAGCCCACCCTGCTGATCCTGTGGCCCATTGCCAAGCTGGCCGGCGCCGAGGGCCTGTTGATCGTCCAGGCGCTGGCCCCGCTGTGGGCCGCGATGTTCCTTTTGAAGATCGCGGAGCGCCTGGGCCTGGGCCCCTTCGACCGTCTGTTCGTGATCGTCGTCTGCCTGTTCCACCCCAATCTGACGGCCGCGATCATGGACAGCATGTACGGCTTCCACGGCACCAGCCTGCTGCTGTATTTCGGAGCACCCCTGGCCTGGGCCGCGGTCGCGGGGCGCTGGCGTCTCGCCTTCGTACTGCTGCTGTTCTTCCTGAACATCCGCGAGAACGCGGCACTGTACGTGGCCGGCGCGGCCGTCGGCTGGCTGCTCTTCACCAATCCCTTCTTCGCCGGCCGCCGGGGCCTGGCGGCGGCGGTCGGGATCGCGGCCGTCACCTTCGTCGGCGGCCTGATCGTCGCGCCGTGGCTGGCCGGCGTCGTCCACGAACACGCCAATCACGCCCGCGAAGTCCTGACGACGCCCAGCCGCATCGCAAAAGCCCTGACCAACATGGACTCCGACTGGCACAACCTGTTTCTCTGGCTGTGGCCCGGGCTGGCGGCGCCGGGAACGCTTCTCGCCATCATTCCGGAATCGGCGATCCTGATCCTGGCCGAGAAGAAGGCATCCCACTGGTACGGCATGACCCTGGCGTTCGCCGGATCGATCGCCGTCGCCCACGGAATGTTGCGGGTTCGTAATTTTGCCGAGGCGAGGGGCAAGGGCCGCGTTCTGACCGGCATTCTGGTCCTGCACATGGTCGCCATCGCCGTCGCCGGGCCGAAGGAGGTCTGGGGCCAATCGCGCAAGCTGATCACCCGCATCGGATACCATGTGCCGCCGGAATCGACCGCCAATGCCCGGGCCGCGATCGATACGCGCTGCAGGGTCGCGATCGAGTTGCAGGCCATGTACGGGTTCGGCGACCTACCCTACCTTCAGTACCCCCGGCAGGCGAAGCAGTCCAAATACATCATCGCCATTCCCACCATGCCGTCCGGCCTGACCAAGATGGTGACCGACATGGGGGACGAGCTTAAGGTCGTCTACCGTGATTCCCACCTGACGGCATTCGAAAATCCCCGCGTCCCTTGCGTCCTGTCCTTTGCCGAATATGCCAAGGGATAGGCGACATACGCCGCGGCCGACGGCAACGGGAGCGTCACGGTGTTGAATCCACCGGCAATCGACCCGCCTTCGCTGTTGGACCGAGCGGCCGCCGCCGTCACTTGGCCGGTCATCGTCGCCTGGGCCGGGTTCATGCTGGTCGTGAAGTTCCGCCTGGCCCATTACGGGCTTGCGACGGACGATCTCTATAATTATGGCAACGGTCTCTATAACACCAATTTCTGGGACAAATGGCTGTTCGTGGCGCGTTACGAGATCGGTCGCGACCTGCCGTCGCTGGTGTTCGACCACTGGCAGCCGACGACGCTGGTCCTGTGGCCCTTGGTCCGCGTGTTCGGCGCCCATTCCCTGCTCGTGGTTCAGGCCCTAGCCCCCGCCTGGGCCTGTCTGTTCCTGCTGACGATCGGCCGCCATTTCGGACTGGGCGCCTTCGACCGTCTGTTCACCGTGACCATCTGCCTGTTCAGCCCCTACATGATGCTGGCGGTCATGGATTCGATCGAGGGCTTTCATGCCACGTCGCTGCTACTCGTGTTCGGCGCGCCGCTGGCCTGGGCGGCCGTTACCGGGCGCTGGAAACTGGCGTTGGTGTTGTTGCTGTTCTTCCTGAACGTGCGCGAGAATGCGGCGCTCTACGTTTTGGGGGCCGCCGTGGGGTATTGGGCGGTCCGCAGTCCGTACTTCGACGGCGGCCGGCGTGCATTGGCGGCCCTGGCAATTGCCGGTCTGATCTTCTGGATCGGCATCAAGGGTGCACCCATGCTGGCCGGCGTCACCAACTTCCATTTCAGCAAGGTCGGGAACGCGCTGGGAACGTCGGAGGTTCTGAAGTTCAACCTTTCCGCCGTCGACAAGGATTGGGCCGCCTTCGGTCTTTGGTTGTGGCCGGCCCTCGCCGCACCCGGCGCACTGGCCGCGGTCATCCCCGAATCTGTCGTCCTGCTGATCGCCGACAAGAGGATCGTCAACTGGTACGGAATGTCGCTTGTGTTCGCGGGGTCGTTGGCCGCCGTGTTCGGTGTCGCCTGGATCCGTCGCCGCATGCCGTCGGCGAGCCTGGGCCACGCGCTTACAGCCGTCTTCGGCCTGCACATGCTCGGGCTCGTCGCGACCAGCCCGCTGAACGTGTGGGGGAAATCGGAGGTGCTTATCGAGCGCTACGGATTCCACGTTCCCAAGCAATCGCTGGCCGCGGCGCGTACCAACATCGACACACGATGCCGGACCTCCGTGTTCTTCCAGGCGATGAAGGGATTCGGCGATCTGCCCTATCTGCAGTTTCCGCATCCGACCCAGGCCGAGATCTCGCGTTTCATTGTCGCCAGCAGGCGCGCGGACCTCAACCTGGAGCACAATCGGCTTCAACGGGAATTCGTGGAGTCGGCCTCAAGCGAACTGATGTTGCGTTACCAGGACTCCTACCTGGCGGTCTACGAGCGGCCAACGAGGGCCTGCGCCAGGGAAGCGGGAACCAATCCGGGCCGCGACTAGCGGTCGCAGTCGTTCTGGCAGAAGTCCGTTTCCTTGCGGTACAACTTTTCGAACAGGTCTTCGTTGCGCGCGTAGATGGTCGAGAAATCCTCGGTCAGGAGATTTCCCTCGAGGCGGTGCTTCGAGCACGTAACTTCGACCGTGCCGTCCGGCTCGACGCGGATATTGTCCAGCGACCGGTTGCAGATTCCAAGCGGCTTGTTCGACCGATCATTGTTGTATTCGTTTGACACCAAGCGATTGCCCAGAATCTTCCGCAGTTCCTGGACGACGCCGAAAAAGCGGTCCTTCTCCATGCGATGGAACGGATTGACCGTGTTGCGCATGCGGGGCAGCAGGTGCCAGAACCAGAAGGTGTCGAAAATATCGTTGTTCTCACGCGCAAAAATCACCGCCTCGTCGGCGTTCTCCTCGAATGCCGTCCAGTTGATGTTAATGATCGGATGCGCAACGCTGCGTTCGTCCTTGAGCCGTTTGAACGCACGCAAATTTTCCAGCACCTGCGGCAGGTCGTCGACCTCGCGGATGCGCTCATAGGTTTCCGGGCGCGCGGCATCAATGGACACGGCGATCCGGTTGACGCCCGATTCGATGGCCGCGATCATCATCTCCTCGGTGAGATGAGAGGCATTCGTGACGAATTCCAAATGAGGAATCTGATACCGCCCCGCAACGCGGATGAAATCAGCCAGCTTCTTATTCATGGTTGGTTCCCAGGCGCACGACAGGGCCAGGGAATACAGGTAGGGGAACAGACGTTCGGCAACTGTTTCAAAATTCTCCAGCGTCATGAGCTGGGTGCGGTGTCCAGTCAGATCGAGCGTATAGCAATATTGGCAGCGGTGGTTGCAGGCGGTCACCGTATCGACGCGCGCGGCGAGGTAACGTTCGCCGTTGCGGCGCTTGGCCATCTTGCTTTTGTGCTCGAACGGCGAAACGACGAAGTTCTTGGCGCGGGACAGCGCCAGATAGGCGTTGTAAGGGAGTACCTCTCGAGCAATTTGCTTCAACATCCCTTAACCTTCCCAAGCGCGACTTATGCCCACGGCGCCCCATGCTTAAGGCGGCATATACGGCGTGCTCCTTGACCATTCAAGGGAATTCTCGGACAAACAATAGG
Organism: Rhodospirillales bacterium CG15_BIG_FIL_POST_REV_8_21_14_020_66_15; assembly: GCA_002781745.1. Classification (GTDB taxonomy): domain Bacteria; phylum Pseudomonadota; class Alphaproteobacteria; order Rhodospirillales; family Casp-alpha2; genus UBA1479. The sequence continues at coordinate 46,798 of PFFW01000154.1, read as the reverse complement.
GATAACGCGCCTCAACTCAAAGGGGCGCAGCCTCGCCCGGCGTTGCCGCCACCGTCACCTTAGGCCGGAGAATCAAACGGAGCCGGAGGGGTCGGTCCCCCTGTCGGGACTCGCCCTCGGGTTCAACGACATGCACAGCGCATCCATCAAGCGCAGACAAACCAACCCCGCGATGGCCGGCACGAACACGGCCGGCGCGTCCAGGTAGCGGGCATAAACGTACACAATGGAGATCGTCAATCCGGTCGTCAGGACCGGCAGTCCGATGCCAAGCATGAGAACCACCCGTTCCCCAACGTTCAACGGACCGAAGAGTGTGCGAAAGTATAGGCGCGCCCGGCGCCGACAAAGCAGGAGAAACGCGATACTGGCCGCCGCAAGCAGAACGGACACCATTCCCCCCCACCTAACCGCGCGGCTATCGGTAAGATAGGCGGCGAATTCCTCGCCGGCGATCACCGTCTCGCCAGCTAGCCAGCGGATGTAGAGTTCGCGCTCTTTCGCTAAGATCACCTTGTTATAGCGACCGAGCAAGGAATCGAAGTACACCCCGGGTCGCCCATTCTTGCCCGCGAGCACTTCTTCATGGAGCCAGCGGTCGCCGCCCCAGGACCAAGGTTCGGGATCCCCGAAAGTGGGCGCGGCGGACGGCGGATGCTGCGTGCTCGGACCGCTCGGCGGCCAAGGTGTATAGGTGCCACCGGTGTCGGCAAGAGGCAATTTCCCCGTGCCAAACTCGAATGCCGCCAACATCGCCGTATGGTACCAGGCGCCATAGCACAGGTGCTCGAACCGGGTGCCTTCTAGCCAATCGTCCGGGAAACGGGTTCCGACGTTTTCGTCCGCCGCCAAGGCACAGGGAGCGGCGAGGCGCGCACGTCTGTCCAGGATCCTTTCCGCAATTTCTTTGACGTCTCCATCGAGGTTCGCCACATGCTCTGCCTTGAGATAGGCGGTCGCATGGCCGCCAAGCAGAAGTTGCCCCAACGCAGTTAGGCCCAGGTGCCCCGTCAACACGTAACGGTATCCGACGAACAGCCCTAACGGAGCGACCAGCACAAGACCAAGCAAGACCAGCTCACGTAGCCGCGCGCGCAGGGACCGCACTTGGGAGGCGGGCGGGCTCATGCACATCCACGCGACGAACAGAAGCGGAAGCAACGGCAGGAACGCAGGCCGGACCAGAACGGTCATCGTGGACAGCAGCCCGAGGACCGCCATCGGCAACATCCCCCCGGTCCGGCGTGCGGTTATCAGGGCTGCGGCGACCGCCACCGTGAATATCCCGGCCGTACCGTCAGAACAGATGAAGGGGGCGCCGGCAATTGCGGGACCCGATAAAAACAGCGGGGCGCATATCGCAAAGGCACCGACGGGCCGGACCCTGCCGCTGATCAGATTGAAATAAAGCCAGAAGACCGCAACCGAGAACAAGGCGACCTGGAACGTCGGCCAAAAGCCGAAATGCGGGAAAAGAAGTTCGTAAAATTTCACGACAAGAGGAAAACCCGGTGCGCGGATACCCGAAAGTCCGGTCGCGAGATCGTCAAAGCGGAAGAAGATATAACCGTACTCGTCCCCACATCTTCTCAACGGCATCAAGAGATGAGCATGGAGGATCCGCGCGAACGCAATCAAACTTAGGGCAGCCGCAAAAATCTTGGTCCATCGAGCGCCATCCATGTCTTCGTACACCGACACCAAAAACACCCCCAGGCGCTTGAAATCAGCCATTTCCACTCCCGCAACCCTCAGTTAAATATCCGCAAGGCATTGGGGCGCTTGCGAAAATTGTCCAATATCGGCACAAGTCTATACACCAATTGTCTGAAGGCGTGACACTCAGTATGTGCGGAATATGCGGCTGGATATCCTGGGTCCGTCCTCCGGACCCTGCCGTTGTTTTGATGATGGCCGACCGTCTGCAACACCGCGGGCCCGACGCCGGTGCCGTTGTGGCCTTGGGTGACGCCGTACTGGGCCACCGCCGTCTTGCGGTGATCGACACCAATGTGCACGCCAACCAACCCATGGCCGATTCGTCGGCAACAAATTGGATCGTATACAACGGAGAAACCTACAATTTCCGGGAACTCCGTGCTGAACTTTCTGCAAAGGGCGTTCATTTCAAGACCCGCAGCGATACCGAGGTCGTGATCGAGGCCTACAAGGCCTGGGGACCCGCCTGCGTGAAGCGATTCAACGGCATGTTTGCGCTGGCAGTATGGGATGCTGAAAATCGAACCCTGTTTCTCGCTCGCGACCGGCTAGGGAAGAAACCCCTATTCTGGTCGAGAACGCACAGCGGAGGCATCGTGTTCGCTTCCGAGGTCAAGTCGCTGCTTGCTCATCCCGATGTCCGCAGAGACCCGAATCCCAAGGCAGTCGGTCAGTTTTTGTCTTTAAACTACGTTCTGGGCTCCACCCCGGCGCTTGAAGGCCTACAGGTCCTGCCGCCGGGAAGCTACATCCTTGCAGACGGCTCGGGCGGCCCGTCTCCCATTTCCTATTGGGACCTTGCGGACGCATTTCGCAACAAGCGGACCTTCAAGTCGGAGCGGGCTGCTTCAGAAGAATTGCGTGCCCTGATCGACGATGCGGTTGCATGTCGGCTCGTCAGCGATGTACCGGTCGGCATATTTCTCAGCGGGGGCATCGACTCGTCGGCGGTCGCAGCATCTGTCCGGGCGCAAAGTGCCGGCGACGTGCCGCATTCGTTCAGCATCGCCTTTACGGAAAAGTCCTATAACGAGGCCGAAGAGGCCCAGGCCATGGCCGATTATTTGAACATCCCGCACCACGACCAGACGATGGAGATGGACCCGGAAAATACTCTTGCCCGTATGGTCTATTACGCGGACACGCCATTTGCCGACACGTCATTTTTCCCGACCTACTACCTTGCAGAATTCGCCCGACGGAACGTCACAGTGGCACTGTCGGGCGACGGCGGGGACGAGTTGTTCTGCGGCTATGAAACCTACTCCGCCGACCGGATGCGGGCGCTCGCCGGATGGCTTCCCGGCGGGGTCTTCAAATTGGCATCGCGCGCCGTCGATGCCGCGCTTCCCGTTTCCTTCGACAAGATCAGTTTTGACTACAAGATCAGAAAATTCCTGCGCGGCGCACACATGGACGCCGACAGCGCGCATTATTTCTGGCGGACCATATTCGAAGCCAAGGACAAGGCGCAATTGATACGCCGTGACCGCCAGCCCGATGCCCTGGAGGATGGAAAGGACGTTTTTCTGACGCACGCCGCCGCCGTCGCCGACTGCCACCCTTTGGACCGCGCCATGTACACGGACATTAAAACGTGGCTGGTCGACGACATTCTCCTGAAGCTCGATCGAACGACCATGGCCCATTCATTGGAAGCCCGAACGCCCCTGCTGGATTACCGTATCGCCGAATTCGCCGCGTCGCTGCCGGTCGCCATGAAGATGCGGCGCATGACCAAGAAGTACGTGCTGAAGCAAAGCCAACAGGGTCGTGTTCCGGACTGGGTGATGACGCGTCCGAAGAGGGGGTTCAACGCACCGGTGTCGCATTGGCTGACCGGACAGTTGCGCGACATGGCCCAGGACATTACCCGCGACCGGATTCTCGATGATTGGCTCGAACTTAGTGTGGTAGACAGGTTGTGGGCTGACCATGAATCCAAGCGGGAGGATAACGGCTTGAAACTGCTGGGCTTGATAAATTTCAGTATTTGGCTGCGTCAGATCCGCGAGAACCAGGTATTTGCGCCGCTACGCGCCGCGGCGCCGACGACGATGCAGTCGGCGCCGCAGTCCGATTGAACGGTCAGTCAGGGGGAGAGGGTTTGGTTTCCATCGTCATTCCGGCGCTCAATGAGCAAAGCGCAATCGCTGATACGATGATCCGCGCATGCGAGACCATGGAGAAGGCGGGGGTCTCCGGCTTCGAAGTTATCGTGATTGACGACGGATCAACCGACGATACGGCGGACCTCGCCGAGAAGGCGGGCGCACGGGTTATCAGGAATCCGCACAACGTCGGTTACGGACGTTCGTTGAAGATCGGCATTTCCGCCGCGGAATACGACACGATCGTGATCACCGATGCTGACGGAACCTATCCCATCGAGGAGGTCCCGGCGCTTCTCGCCCGCTTTAACGAGGGATTCGACATGGTCGTCGGCGAGCGACGTGGGGAGCACTATCGCGGATCCGCGCTTAAATGGCCTATGCGAGTTTTTTTGCGATTTTTAGTCGAGTGGACCGCCGGACGAAGTATTCCGGACATCAATTCCGGATTACGCGTATTTTCGAAAGCAGCAGCGACGCCGTTTTTCAGCCACTTGTGCGACACCTTCAGTTTCACGACCTCGTTGACATTGGCCTACATGATGACCTCCAAGTTCGTAGCCTACGTGCCGATCGATTATCACGAGCGGATGGGAAAAACGAAGGTAAGGTTGTGGCGGGATTCCCTGAGGACCTTGCAATACATCGTCCAGGCCATTCTCTATTACGACCCGCTCAAGATATTCACGCTGATGAGCATCTTTTGCTGTCTCATCGCCGCCGTCAGCGTCGGCATAGGGATTGCGTTCAAGCTGCTCACCGGCTTCATGATGGGGGTCGGCGCCTTGATCGCCGGTATACTAGTATTCGGACTCGGCCTTCTCGCGGACCTGCTGCGCCAGATCATGGCGAAGTCGTGAGGACTTCGGTCGCGAGTTAGCGGTCGTTTCGATAGATGTTCGACGGGTCCCGGAAAAACCCGAACAGCCTTGCCCACGTTCCGACACCTGGCATCAGATTGCCCACGGCCAAGGCCAGGATGACCCCAGGGATGTCCTCCGCCCTCTCAGCATGTCGGACGGCTTCCAGGCCGACGGTGATCGCGTAGACCGCCATGACGGAGAGCCAGAACAATCCGTAAGTCGGACAAAATGTTCCGATCGGGCCCGTTGCGATGAACGCGACGAAGGCGGCTGGCAAGCACAATACGAGAAAATCGAAGTCACGCCGGCGGTGAACCAATCGCGGAACGCTGGTGCCATAGGTTAGGCGCTGTGTGATGAAGTTCTTGAGATCACGGGCCTTGTGAAAGACAAGCACATTGGGCGTATACAGGATGGCCCCGCCGGCGGCGCGCAATCTTGCGCAGAACTCCATGTCCTCGCCCGTGATCAATGCCTCGTCCATCCCGCCGAGTGTCATATATTGATCGCGGCGAACGATCAGATTGCATGACGGCAAGTCATCGACGAGGCGCGCGGGCTCGATCCGCTTCCGGTAGATCCACTTACCGCTCACCAAGAGGCTTTTCAAGGCGAGCCCCACATAGCGCTCTCCGGCAGGTCGGTCCATCGGCGAGAGGTTGGGGCCCCCGACGGCCCATACATCGGCCTCCCGCTCGAGAACGTCGACCGCGTTTGCGACCCAACCCTCCGTCGGATAGGCATCGCTGTCTATGAACCCCAAGTAGGGCCGGGACGAGGCCGCGGCGCCCATATTGCGCTTCTTGGCGATCGTCACCTTTCCTGTGACCGCGACGCGAACGCCGCGCATCCCGGCCACTCTGCCGCCGTCATCGGGAATGTCGGAGAAGACAAGAACTTCGACTCCCGGAAAGAGAGTGGCACAATCGTGCACGCATCGGGCGGTCAGCGGATCGACCTCGACGCAAGGGATGACAACCGTCACCAGATGGTTCACCGCACTGGCTGCGGATTCGGTTTCCGTCACCAGTATTTTCCCAGTGCCGCCGCGATCAGCGCAGGCTGATACCGCATATTGCCGAGCACGTTGAAGCTCCAAGCACACTCATAGGAACAATGACAACGGCTACGCTTGATCCAGGACGCAAGATCCTTGGCTTCCTTGCTCTGCCAGATCCGCTGGAAATCGTATTCATGATCCCGGAGATTTCCGATATCCCGGTCAAGCACCTCGCATGGCCGAACACGCCCGTTGGCTTCGATCACACCGAAAAGCGTCCCCGCGTGACAAGGGCTGACATATCGCGGATTCACGTACGTATCTGCGATAATCTTGTTCACGAGCACGTTCTTCTTGTTCATGAGGCGGCCTTGCAACGTATCGACATCGTAACCGTCGAGGCGGCCCTGCCGCAGATCCTTCTGAATACGCTGGGTGAGAGAAGAATAGGCTGCGGCGATCTGTTTCTTCTTGTCTTCGGGAATTCGATAGACGCCCTCGTCCCGGACAATGGTCGCCGTTACAGCTTTGATTCCGCACTCTTCGACCAGATGCTCATAGAGCGGCATGACAATCTGATGATTCTCATGCGAAACGGTAATCGCGATATTGGCCATCGTGGCCCCTCCGGCCGCGACGAGGCCGCGATAAGACTCCACGCATTTTTCGAACAGGCCGTCGATTTTTCGGATCCGGTCATGCTCTTCCGGAAAGGAGTCGATCGACAAGGAAAATATCACCTTCCGGTCGGGAAACTCTTTGGTCAACGTTTTAGCAAACGGGATCATCCGATCCGGCAGGCTGCCGTTAGAGGTAATGAAAATCGACCGAATCTCGGTATTTCGAAAGTATGTTCTGGCGATGTCGAGCAGTTCCTTTCGCGCGAACGGCTCTCCTCCGGTCAAGTTCACGTTCTGAAGGTCGGGACCGAGTGTGCGCGAAAATCGATCGATCTCCTCGACGGTCAGTTCGCCGCGGAAAGTCTCGGGATCGTCGAAATCGATGAAGCAGAAAGAACAACGAGCATTGCACCGATTGGTGACGAAATGCACCAAACTTATCGGGTTGCGGCGGGTCAGGTAGACGTTCTTTGCCAGCGATGCGCTTTTTATCATGACTAATCCGCGCTCACCGCACCTCGCGAGTTCTCGGAAGCGGGCACGCTCCGTTTGCCCCCATCTGTCTCATGCCGCCACCTGAAACGCGGCGGCCAGATTCGAGAAAAACACGAACCGACCTCGGCTCTCGTGCCATTGCCTTTCGCCGGTTGATACCATGGCCCGATTTAGAGGCCAAGGGATTCGGGACAGGGCGTTCGCTTCAGTTTATCACGAGGAATGGCTGGTAGGGGATTTCCAATGGTAAAGGGACGTGATTCTTTGAGAACATCATCCGCCAGCCAACGACAGGCGCAGCCTTAAGGTCCGACGAAAGCTCGCCACACTCAATCCAGACTACCTCGAAGCCGTCCTCCGTCAGGATTACCCGTCAATCCGAAGCAATTCCCCTGGGTTTCAGGAAAGGCCTCCGCAACGCCGCACGGTCGGCCTTGAAAAGTACAGACACAATCCATATGTTATTCCGTGGCGTGTCAAATATGCTTAAGTTTGAAGCGCTTGTTAGCATTCAGCGCCCGCTCTTCGCCGCGACAATTTAGTCAGGCCCAGGACAGAGTCCAATGTACGTTCCTTCCAGCGAGACAACGACCTGTCCTATCAAAATTCCGACCTTCGAGAAACTCCACGACGGGCAGTCCGACACGGCAGCCCACGACGCCAGGGTGTCGCGCTACCGGGCGTTTCCGAAGACATCGCCGAATATCCTTCTTCTTGAACCCTTCTATCCCCCGGAGGCGGCATGGGGCAGCGTCAAGGTCGAGCAGGGTTATCTTCCGCCGTTGGGCACGATATCGATCTACCGCTGGCTTCGTCACAAAGGGTACGATGTCGACTTCATCGACACTCAGTTCGGCGACATAACCGAGGCTGATCTAAGGGGGGTGCTGGGCGAAAAGCGCTACGATTTCGTCGGCCTCCCACTGTTCACGCCGACTGCAACGCATGTCTTCAACACGGCGCGCTTGGTTCGCGACGTCCTTCCCAACGCGATTATTGTCTATGGCGGCGTTCATGCGACGGCAAATGCCACGTTGACGCTCGAGGAATCGCCCGAATGCGATTTCTGTATTCGCCGTGAAGGCGAAGTCACGATCATCGAATTGATCGAAGCGTTGAGCGCTGGAGAAACGACCTTCGAGAACATCGAGGGCCTGACGTGGCGCGCCGACGCCGGAACGGTCGTGGTGAACCCGGATCGCACCTTGTTACCCGATCTGGACGATCTGCCATTGGGCATGTTCGGCGATCTGGACCTGTCTCGCTACATCCCCCATCCGACCCAATACATCCGCCTGCCCAATTATCCGGTCGTGATGCAACGCGGCTGCCCCTATCCCTGCAGCTTTTGCGAAGCCCACGTGGCGCTCGGCAAAAAATTGCGGCTGCTAAGCCCGAACCGGGTGATCGAGGAACTGAAGCTCCTGAAGTATGAGAAAGGCGCCAAAGGCATCTATTTTCAAGATTCGACCTTCACCATCAATCGCAAGTACATTACCCAGGTTTTCGAGATGATGATCAAGGAGGGTCTCAACGACCTGCTTTGGTCGTGCACCACGCGAACCGACCGGGTTGATCCGGACCTTCTCGCCCTGATGCACGAAGCCGGATGTCGAAACATTCTATACGGCATTGAATCCGCCAATGAATCGTCGCTTCAGGTGATCAAGAAAGGAATCACCGCCGAACGCCAGGCGGAGGCCGTCGACTGGACCCACAAGGCAAAGATCACGATGACCAACTCGTTCATCCTGTGCCTGCCGGGGGAGACCGAGGAGATGGTCCACAACACCATCAAATACGCCAAGAAACTGGCGGCACAGATGAGTTTGTTCTACCTCCCGGTACCGTATCCGGCGACGGATCTATATGCCGCCTGCAAGAAGGACGGGGGAATTCGCCAACACAAGGACTGGAGTGAGTTTCTCTCCATCGACTTCGACGACCCGATCTACGTAAATCCCCTGATCGGCAAGGAGCGGATGCAGTATTGGTACAAACGCGCGTTCATGGAGTACTATAGTTCTCCCCGCGTCTGGGCGAGCAATATGCGCGCCCTTATGTGGAACGGCGGGCTGAACCGCTACTTCCGAGGCGTCAACGCGCTTCGCGCGCTGGTATTGCACCGGAGCGGCAATGTGTTCCGCCAAGCGTACCATGGCGCCAAACCGCCCGCGGCATCTTAAGGCATGGAATCAACAGCATTTTCCGATTGACGCCCGTTCCGGCGACCGGACCGGGAACTTGACGTTCAAGATATGAACGAAGTATGTTCACATCTTGAACAGAGGGCGCCATGGCGAACGGAAAATTCGACGCGCAAAACCACAACCAGATGGTGGAAACCACCCTGGACCTTCTGGATGCGGTCGCCGAAGACGAAACCATCTCGCAGCGCGGGCTGGCGGAACATCTGGGCGTGGCCCTGGGACTGACCAACGCGGTCCTGAAGCGGTGCGTAAAGAAGGGGCTGCTGAAGATCAGCCAGATTCCCGCAAAGCGTTACGCCTATTACCTGACGCCGCAGGGGTTCGCCGAAAAGAGCCGCCTGACCGCCGAATACCTCAGCCATTCCTTGCAGTTCTACCGGACGGCGCGCCACGAATACACCGAGATATTCCGCTACTGCGCAACGCGCGGGTGGCGGCGGGTGGTCGTCGTCGGCGCCACGGAACTTGCGGAAATCGCCTCGTTGGCGACCACCGGCACCGATGTCACGATCGTCGGCGTTCTGGACCCGGGCCGCAATGAAGCCGCGTTCTGCGACCTGCCGGTGTTCCAGACGCTCGAGGCGATCCCGCCTGCCCAGCGCCCCCACGCCGTCGTAATCACGGACCTGACCGATCCGCAGTCCGCGTACGACAAATTGACCGACCTATTGCCGGCCGACCGGGTCTTGGCGCCCAAGCTCGTACGGATCAGCGTTGCGCCGGCCAAGGAATCGGGAGTGCACGGCCAATGAACTGGTACGTTGTCTATACCCAGCCTCACAAGGAGCAGGTGGCCCTTCGAAATTTGGCGAAGCAGGGCTTCGACGCCTATCTGCCGCGATACCAGAAGCAGTGCCGCCACGCCCGCAGGATATACACGGTGATGACGCCGCTATTCCCCAGGTATCTCTTCGTTCGCCTGGATCCGGAAACGCAAAGATGGCGGTCGATAAACGGTACGATCGGGGTGAGTTATCTCCTGAGCGAAGGCCCGGATCCCATCGCCATTCCCAACGATGTCGTCGACGCCATCCACGGGCGCGAACGTGAAGGCATCGTCCAGATCGCGCCGCCGGAATTCGTCAAGGGACAGAAGCTGTGCATCACCGACGGCCCGTTCGCCGAGCTGGAGGGCTTGTTCGAATGCGTCGACGACGAACAGCGTGTCGTCCTGCTTCTTGAGTTCATGGGGCGTGTCGTCCGCACACGCCTGCCTGGTCACGCCGTCACCGCTGCCTGAGGTAGACGGCCGGCGGCAATTGCGGCCGTTGGCCGCATCTTGGCATCCGGCCACTCCGGGCGAATCGCCGTCACCCGGAGTGCGGTAGCGTGCCTGGGCGACATGGCGCCTGCGGACCCCACGTTCGGCTTACCATCACGATGATAGACGGAAAGACTTGCCTGGGCGTGATCGTCGCCCGCGGCGGCTCCAGGGGCCTGCCGGGAAAGAACATCGCCGACCTGGGCGGAAGGCCGCTTGTCGCCTGGAGCGTTGCGGCGGCGCAGGCGTCGCGCCATCTCGACCGGGTCATCCTGTCGTCGGACGACGACGCCATCATCGACGCCGCGCGAACCGCCGGATGCGAGGCGCCGTTCCGCCGCCCCTCGAACCTGGCCACGGACGAGGCCCCGGTCGCCGATGCCGTGATCCACGCGATGGATTCCCTGGACGGAGATTTCGACTACGTCGTGCTGCTGGCCGCGACCTCGCCGCTGCGCAGCGGCGCCGACATCGACGCCTGCATCGAGGCCTGCCGGCCCGACGCAAGCAGCGCGGTCACGGTCTGCGAGACGCCAAAGCCGCCGGAATGGATCTGCCGCCTGCGGCCGGACGGCCGGCTGACGCCGGTCATCCCGGGTGACGGGCTGCACACCCGGCGCCAGGACATCCCGCCCGCCTACCTTCCCAACGGCGCCGTCTATGTCGCGCGGACGGACTGGTTTCGCGAACGCCGAACCTTCTACGGTAACGACACCATCGCCTGCGTCATGCCGATGGAGCGATCCGTCGACATCGACAGCGAACTGGACTTGATGATGGCCCGCGCAATCTTCGAAAAGACCCGCCGCTCGGCCGAGGCGCCCGCCCGATCATGACCGTTCCATCCAAACGAATCCTGGTGACCGGCGCCGACGGCTTCATCGGCTCGCACCTGACCGAAGCCCTGATGCGGCGCGGACACGATGTGCGCGCCTTCGTTTACTACAATTCGTTCAACTCGTGGGGCTGGCTTGATCACGCCGACGACGATGTGCGGGGCTCGGTCGACGTGTTCGCAGGCGACATCCGCGACGCCCACGGCGTGCGCGAGGCGATGCGCGGTCGCGACGTCGTCCTGCACCTCGCCGCGCTGATCGCGATTCCCTATTCCTACCATTCCCCCGCCACCTACGTCGAAACCAACATCCAGGGAACGCTGAACGTGCTGCAGGCGGCGGTCGACCAGGGGTCGACCCACGTCGTTCACACGTCGACCAGCGAAGTCTACGGCACCGCCCGCTCTGTCCCCATCACCGAGGACCATCCGCTGCAGGGACAGTCCCCCTATTCGGCGACCAAGATCGCCGCCGACCAGATGGCGCTCGCCTTCCACCGGTCGTTCGAAGCGCCGGTCGCGGTGATTCGCCCCTTCAACACCTACGGCCCGCGGCAATCGGCGCGCGCCGTCCTGCCGACGATCATCACCCAGGCGCTTTCGGGACAGACGCGCCTGCGGCTCGGCGCCGTGCATCCGACGCGCGATTTCAGCTTCGTCGCGGACACGGTCCGCGCCTTCGTGAAGATGGCCGAGAGCGGTTCCGGCGTGGGCGAGGTCGTCAACATCGGCAGCAACTTCGAAATCTCCATTGGCGACGCGGTCAAGGCGATCGCCGAGGTGACCGGCACGTCGCTCGACATCGAGACCGATGACCAGCGCCTGCGCCCCGAGCAAAGCGAAGTCGAGCGCTTGTGGGCCGACAACACCAAGGCGCGAGATATCCTGGGATGGGAGCCCGAGTACGGCGGGCTTGCAGGATTCAAGCGCGGCATCGCCGAAACCGTCGAGTGGTTCCGCGCGTCCGGCCACCTGACGCGCTACAAGGCCGACCGCTACAATGTCTGACCTCCTCGCCGCCGCATCGCCCGCCGCCGACGCCGCGACAACAGCGGCCACCCGCCTGGCGGACTTCCTGCGTGGCGACCTGGGCATGGAGGGCCCGGTCGCGCTCCATGAACCGTCGTTCGAAGGCAACGAATGGACCTATGTGAAGGATTGCCTGGACACCGGTTGGGTGTCCTCCGCGGGGACGTACGTAGAGCGCATCGAGCGCCTGACGGCCGACGCCTGCGGCGCCGCGCACGGCGTCGCCGTCGTTAACGGGACCGCCGGCCTTCACGCGGCATTGCTTGCCGTCGGCGTTCGATCCGGGGACGCGGTGGTATGTCCGGCCCTGACCTTCATCGCCACGGCCAATGCGATCAGTTATTGCGGGGCGGCGCCGTTGTTCGTCGATATCGACGCCGCGACGGGTGGGATCGATGCGGCGACGCTATCGACCCTGCTCGAGGACGGCTGCGACATGGCGTCGGACGGCCTTGTCCACAAGGCAAGCGGCAGGCGGATCGCGGCGATCCTCCCGGTTCACCTGTTCGGCCATCCCGCCGATATGGTCGCACTCTGTGCCGTGGCGACCGAATTCGGCCTGCCCGTGATCGAGGACGCGGCCGAAGCCCTGGGCAGCCGGCACCATGGCCGTGCGTGCGGCGGCCTGGGCACGGTGGGCGTCGTCAGCTTCAACGGCAACAAGACGGTGACCACGGGCGGCGGCGGCATGATCGTGACGGACGACGAAACACTGGCGACGCGCCTGAAACACCTGACGACGACGGCACGCCTGCCGGACCGGTGGTGGTTCGACCATGACGCGGTCGGCTACAACTACCGCATGCCCAACATCAACGCCGCCCTGGGCTGTGCCCAATTGGAACTGCTGCCCCGCTTTATCGCCCGCAAGCGGGAACTCGCGGCACGGTACGCGGAGTTGTTCCGCGACGTCGACGGCGTGACGGTCTTTGCGGAGCCCGTCGGCAGCGAAAGCAATTTCTGGCTCAATGCGCTGATGTTCGACGATGCGCCGGCCCGCGACAGCTTCCTTGCCCGGACCAACGACGCCGACATCCAGACCCGACCCTGCTGGCGCCTGATCCCCGACACGGCCGCCTATGCGGACGCGCCCCGGTCCGGCGACCTGGCAACGGCGCGGTCGTTCGTCGACCGGCTCGTCAACATCCCAAGCGGCCCCCGGCTGCTGCGCGGAACGGAAGCCTGAAACTTGGCGCCTCGGCGGATTTGCGTGATCACGGCGACGCGGGCGGAGTACGGCCTGCTGGTGCCGCTGCTCCGCGCGATCGACGCGCGCAAGGATCTGTCCCTCTGCCTGGTCGTGACGGGCACTCACCTGTCCGAGGCCTTCGGGCGGACCGTCGACGTCATCGAGGCCGATGGATTCGAAATCGCCGCCCGGGTCGACATCCTTCGCCCCGGTGACGACGCGCAGGCCGCGGCCGACATCATGGCGGCGGCGCTGGCCAGGCTCACCGCTGCGTTTTCGGATCTGAAACCGGATGTCCTGGTGCTGCTCGGCGACCGTTACGAAACTCTGGCGGCGGCATCCGCCGCGATGTTGAGCGGAATTCCGATCGCCCATATCCACGGCGGTGAACTGACCGCCGGCGCCTTCGACGACGCAATCCGGCACGCCGTGACCAAACTGGCGCACCTGCATTTCACCGCGGCCGAGCCCTATCGGCAGCGGGTCGTCCAGATGGGGGAGGATCCGGACAACACATATGCAGTGGGCGCCCTCGCCGCGGACAACCTGCGGACCCTCGACTTCCTGGACCGGGCCGAACTCGAAGCCGACCTTGGACGGAGACTGGAACCGCCCCTGTTCCTCGCGACCTACCATCCGGTGACCCTTGCCGGCGACGACGGCCTTGCCGGAGTCCAGGCCGTGACGGCGGCGCTGGAGCGGTTTCCCGAAGCCTCCGTCGTCTTCACCGGGGTCAATGCCGATCCGGGGCATGAATCGGTGAACCGGGTCATCCGGGAATTCGTCGCCCGCAATCCGGCGCGCGCCTCGCTGCACGCCTCGCTCGGCAGCCTGCGGTATCTGAGCTTGATGAAGATCGCCGACGCCGTCGTCGGAAACTCCTCCAGCGGCGTCATCGAGGCGCCGATCCTCGGCACGCCGACCGTGAACGTGGGGCCGCGCCAGGCGGGGCGCCTGCGCGCGGCAACCGTCTTCGACTGCGACGGGATGCCGGCCGCCGTCGCCGAAGCGTTGGAGCGTGCAATGGGACGCGAAGCGGACGGGGGACGGAAGACGCCCTTCTTCCTGGGTGACGGGAATGCCGCAGGCAGAATGGCGGACATCCTGAGCGCCGTGGACCTCGCCTCGCTGCGCGACAAGAGGTTCCGCGACGTCGCTCCCGCCCTGCCGCCGGCACCCGGACCCGTCACGGTGATCGCCGAGGCCGGCGTCAACCACAACGGCTCGGTAGAGACGGCCAAGGCCTTGATCGACGCCGCCGCCGCGGCCGGCGCCGACGCGGTCAAGTTCCAATCCTTCAAGGCCGATGCATTGACGACGGAAGCGGCACCGAAAGCGGCGTATCAGGCGCGACAGACCGGCGCGGCCCAGAACCAGCGCGACATGTTGAAGACGCTTGAACTGACGGAAGCCGGCCAGCGCGAACTTCTGGACCATTGCCGCGACCGGGGCGTCGCCTTCCTGTCGACCCCGTTCGACGCCGCATCCCTCGCCTTCCTCGCCGACGAGCTCGGCCTTCGCACGATCAAAGTCGGGTCCGGCGATCTCACCAATGCGCCGCTCCTCCTTGGCATCGCCGAGCGCGGCCTGAAGGTAATCCTGTCGACCGGGATGGCGACCATGGACGAAATCGAGGCCGCGCTGGGTGTTCTCGCCTTCGGGTTTTCAAGGTCCGGCGGCACCCCGGGGCGCGATGCGTTCCGCCGCGCGTTCCTCAGTCCGGCGGGGCGCGCCGCGCTCAAGGACAGGGTAACGGTCCTGCAATGCACGACCGAATATCCGGCGCCCTTGGCCGACGTCAACCTGAGGGCGATGGACACGATCGCCGCCCGCTTCGGCCTGCCCGTCGGGTTTTCCGATCACTGCGAGGGTTCGGCCGCCGCGATTGCAGCCGTCGCCCGGGGCGCCCGCGTTATCGAAAAGCACATCACGCTGGACCGCACGATGGCCGGACCGGACCACATGGCGTCGATGGAACCGGGCGCATTCGCCGCCATGGTCGCCGCCATCCGCGACGTCGAACTCGCCCTCGGCGACGGCGTAAAGCGGCCGCTGGAGAATGAGATCGCCAACAAGGCGGTCGCCCGCAAAAGCCTGGTGGCAGCGCGGCCGATCGCCAAGGACGAAATGTTCACGGTCGACAACCTGACCGTAAAGCGACCGGAAACGGGCGTTCCGGCATACGACTATTTCGATTGGCTTGGCCGGCATGCGTCGCGAGATTTCGACGCCGACGAGGTGATTTCGTAGACCCATGCCCGACGTGCAATCGACTGACGAAATTTGGATCGTATCACCGTGACGGATTGGCGAAAGACGCTTGTGCCACCGACCATGCCGATGCTTGAGGCGATCAGAAGCATCGACAACAGCGTGTTGCAGATCGCTCTCGTGGTGGACGAGAACGACCGGCTCCTCGGATCCATCACCGACGGAGACATCCGCCGCGCGATCCTGAAAGGGGTCGCAATGGATCGGCCCGTGACGGAAGTCATGAACGCCAGTCCGCTTTCCGTCCCGCCGCACTACCAGTTGGCCGAACTGAAAGCGACAATGGCACGCCGGGGAATTCACCAGGTGCCCGTGGTCGACGCCGGAAGCCGGGTGATCGACCTGGTCATCATCGACGACCTCATCAAGCCGGGCGCGGTCCGCGACAACTGGGTCATTCTGATGGCCGGGGGCCAGGGCATGCGCCTTCGCCCGCTGACCGAGGCCGTGCCCAAGCCGTTGGTCGAGGTCGGCGGAAAGCCGCTGCTGGAAAGCATCATCGAAAAATTCGTGGCGCAAGGTTTCGTTCGGTTCCAAGTTTCGGTCAATTACCTGGGTAACCAGATCAAGGCCCGATTCAAGGACGGCCGGGAGTGGAACGCGGAGATCCGATACATCGATGAAAGCGAACCCCTGGGCACGGCCGGCGCCCTCAGCCTGCTGGATATCGCGCCCAAGGAGCCCATCGTCGTGATGAACGCCGACCTTATGACCGAAATCGATTTCAGTAAGATGCTCGACTTCCATCGCGAGCGCGAGGCGTTGGCCACGATGGCTGTCCGTGAATACGACCTTCAGGTTCCGTTCGGCGTGGTCAACGTGAACGACAGCGCAATCGTGTCCATAGATGAGAAGCCGGCGCAGCGGTTCCTGGTCAACGCCGGGATCTATGTGCTGGAGCCGGAGACCCTGAAACGGATTCCCAGGAACACACACCTGGACATGCCGACGCTGTTCGGCCAATGGATCGAGGAAGGCCGGACCTGCGCGGCCTTTCCCATCCACGAATATTGGCTCGACGTCGGAAGGCTCGAGGATTTAAGCCGTGCCAACAAACGTGCTCAGGAGACCCATTCGTGACATACTTCGGATCGGACTCCGATGGCTGATGCGCGGATCACCATGAATACGATGATCGTCACCACGCCGATCAGGCCGATACCGACGCCGTTTCCGCCGATCGGAAGCCTGAGCCTGATCCGATATCTGAAGATGCACGGTGAACCCGACGTCGAGTTCTTCGACATCGACGGCAACCGGCCGTCCTACGACGAGGTACTTGCCCATATTCTCGAGCGGAAGCCCCGGGTATTGGGCATAAGCGCCGTCGTCTCCACGGCCTATGCCTATACGAAGCGGCTTTCCTCGGACGTGAAGAAGCATCTTCCGGAAACACTCGTCGTGTGCGGCGGCAATCTGGCGGCCAGCGCCGAGATTCTGCTGAAGCGGACGGGCATCGACCTTTGCGTCTCGGGCGAAGGCGAAAAGACCTTTCTGAACATCGTCCGTCGCAGTCACAAGACCACGGAGCCAACCGCATATTCCGACATCCCGGGGATCGTGCTTTTCGATCGCAACGGCTATCTCGTCAATACCGGCTATGAGGAACAGCTCCCGGCGGAGGAGGTCTATGATTTCGACTGGGCCGACCTGGAGCGGGCATCCGACATCGGAGTGTTCGTCCTGCCGGGCGTGGTCGACGGCATGCCGTCCGACAGCTTTCGCGACGACCCGCGGGCCTACGAGCCGGAACGGGCCGACAAGACGCAGATCACCATTCCCGCGGCGAAGGGATGCGTGGCGAAATGCACCTTCTGCCACCGGTTCACGAAAGGAATCCGCTACATTCCCGTGGACATCGTGATCGAACGGCTGAAGCATGTGATCGACCGGTACAACGTCGGCTTCGTCGATATTGCCGACGAAAATTTCGGCACCAGCAGGAAATGGCTGCGTGAGTTCTGCGCCAAGATCAAGCCGCTCGACGTCCTGTGGAAAGTCGGCGGAATGCGCGTGAACTGCGTCGACCCCGAAATCATCGCCCTGATGAAGGACGCGGGATGCTCCAGCATCATCTACGGCATGGAGACCGGCAGCGAAAAGATGCTTCAGGTGATGGAGAAGAAGGTCGCGCTCCGGGACAACTACAATGCCATGCGATGGACGGTGGAGGCCGGGCTGCGCACGATCATCCAGCTGGTGGTCGGAATGCCCGGCGAAACGCCGGAAACGATTCGCGAAACCGCCGATTTTGCGAAGTTCGGCCTGTCCATAAGCCCGTCACAATGTCCCACCGACCTGTCCATCAACTACGCGCAGGCGCTGCCGGGCACGCCGCTCTACGAATTCGCCCGGCACCAGGGATTAATCGGTGCCGGCGTCGACGGCGAAGAGGCCTATCTGCTCAGAATTTCCGACACCAACGCCCATGACGAATCGAACACCCTGAACTTCACCCCCTATCCGACCCTGCTGTGCCAGGCATGGCGGCCGATGATCCAGCTTGAAACCTTCATGGCCTATCAGAAGAAGTTCGGCCGCGCGCACTACCGCCGGATGGTGCTCGAACGTTCCAACTATTTCGAACGGGACAAATCGGACAGCGGATACTTTGCCAACCCCAAACGCCTCGTCGACCGCAGCGCCACGACGGACACGATCCATCAGCGGCGCGAAACCCTGACTGTCGGGGACGACGAGGCCTATCCGACGTTCTGGAGCCTGATCCGGAACATGCAGGTCGGCATGGCGATCATCTGTTACCCGGAGATGTTCGCGCGAATCCGCTGGGTGCTGGTTCCGCTGATCGTGCTTCGCAACCTGCGCTACCGGGGGGCCACGAAAACCGCGCGCCTCGCATGGGAAGCGCTCACCTTCCTCGTCGGCAATCCCCTGCGCCGGAGGCTGAACCTTGAAGGCCGCTCCCTGCGCAAGGTCGTAACCGATCTCGAGGTCCTTGCCGGCGACCCGCCGGAAATGGGGAGTCTTCGCCGCGGGCGGTAGTCTGGTGTCACGGCGCCGTGGATTCCCGCGCGGTACTTAGCACCTCGACCTCTATTCAACTTTCCCCGAACTTGGACCTCAAAAGATGACCAACGATTTGGAGCAAGAAACTCGACGTGTGTTTGACGCAATTCATCGTCAAACCCTGGGCCTCGACGTCACGAAAAAGCGCCTTCGGTCGTTAATTTCGCCAGCGTTCCTCGGCGTCGACGAGGACTTCCTGGTCGGGAAGAGATGTGGCGATTTCGGCTGCGGGTCCAGCGTCAACGGAACGGTCAATTTGCTCGAACTCGGCGCTGAATATGTCTGCGCGATGGACGTTAACGAAAGCTTCATCGAGCCGGCGACAGCCGAACTTAAGACGAATCCGACGTACGATGGCCGATGGCGGCTCGACGTCGGGTCCCTAAGCCAAGCTCCCTATGAGGATGCTTTTTTTGACTTCGTCATCTGCCTGGGCGTAATCCATCATGTCGACGACGACCGTCGCGCCGTTCAAGAAATCTACCGGACGCTGAAACCTGGAGGACACGCCCACATTTTCGTTGCCGGAGAGGGCGGCCTCATATCCAAGTTCCTGATGCAACCGGCGCGCGTTGAGTACCGTGACAATCCGGCCTTTGCCCAATTTATCGATTCGATGAATTTGCTTGCGAAGACTAATGAATCCCTCGACTGGCTCCTGGCTAACATCGACGACGACGGTTCCGAAGCGGCAAAAAACTGCCTATCGCTTCTGGAATCGCTGAAGCGCCTTGTCGACCATGATTTCGAACTAACCGTACTCGACCGGCTTCAAGCGCCGATTTACAAGGCTTACACCGAAGACAAGTTCACGCAGATGTTGGAGGGCGCCGGCTTCCGGAACATTCGGCGGCTTCGCAGGCGTCCGCACTTCGACAATGTCAGAAAGATCCTCGCCCCGATGTATGAAAACTACGACCACGAGCTGTCAAAACTGTTGTTGGGAACGGGCTCCCTGCTTGTTCTCTGCGAAAAATAAACTTGATTGAACCCATGCGATAGGGCGTCATCTGCAATGAAAATTCTGGGCATCAACCACGACATGTACATCACCTCGGCGGCCATCGTCGTTGACGGCGCCGTTGTCGCCGCCTGCCCGGAAGAGCGCCTGACGCGCGAGAAGCAGTCCCGCGCGTTCCCCGAGCGCGCGATCCGGTACTGTCTTGATCAGGCGGGACTGGCGCTTGACGACATCGACTGTGTCGTCAACGGCTACAATCCGGCGGTTCACCTGCAGAAATATAATCCCATCTTCTCCGGCAACCGACGTTTCCGAAGCGACTATCTCTATTCGGTCCAGGATCACCTGTTCCGTATCCTGCCCGACCGCGAAGCCCAGGAGCCGGAATACCTGCACCAGGTGGTGCCGCTTGCGGGCGGCAAAAAACTGGAAACCTATTATCTTACCCACCACCTCTGCCACGCGGGCAACGCGTTCTTCATGTCGCCCTATGAAGAGGCGGCGATCCTGACGGCGGACGGCCGGGGCGAACACGACACGGTGGTGTTCGCGGTCGGGCGGGGAAATTCCATCGAGGTCCTGCAGCGTATCTCCATTCCCCAGTCCCTGGGTTCCTTCTACAGCACGTTTACCGACTTCCTGGGCTTCAAGCCCGACAGCGACGAATGGAAGGTCATGGCGCTGAGTTCCTACGCGCCTTGGGACAACCCTTATTACAAGTCGATCAAGAATCTGGTCACCCTGAAGGACGACGGCCGCTTCGAACTGGACCTGACCTGCTTCAAGGGCTTCGTCCATGAAACGCCGGGCATGTATTCGCGGAAGCTGGTCGACCTGATCGGGCCGCCGCGGGGCCGCGACGACGCCTATGAAGGGCGCCACTACGAAATCGCCTCAGCCATGCAGAGGGTCACGGAAGAAACCTTGAGCCACATGCTTTCGTGGCTGCACCGGAAGACCGGACTCGACAACGTTTGTCTTTCAGGCGGCATGTTCATGAATTCTGTCTACAACGGCCGGGTGACGCGGCAGACGCCGTTCCGCAACGCCTTCGTATCGTCCTGTCCGGACGACAGCGGGCTGAGCATCGGCGGCGCGCTCTACGTTCATCACCAGCTATTCGGGAACAGCGGTCGCCAGGTTCAGACGCACAATTACTACGGCCCCGAGTTCACCAACGACGAGATCGAAGCCACCCTGAAACAGCACAAGGTGTCCTACCGGCGCTCCGACGACGTGGCGGCCGAGGTCGCCGGGATCCTCGACCAGGGCAAACTGGTGGGGTGGTTTCAGGGAAAGATGGAATTCGGACAGCGCGCGCTGGGAAACCGGTCGATCATCGCCGACCCCCGCCGCGCCGAAATGAAGGACAAGATCAACGCCGCCGTCAAATTCCGCGAGGCCTTTCGTCCATTCGCGCCGTCGATCCTTGAGGAACGGACAACGGAGTTCTTCGAGATCGACCCCGGCGTCACCGTTCCCTTCATGGAAAAGGTGTTCCCCATCCGCCCGGAAAAACGCGCGATGATTCCCGCCGTGACCCACGAGGACGGCTCGGGCCGGCTGCAGACCGTATCGCGGGAAACCAACCCGCGCTACTACCGCCTGATCGAGAATTTCGAACGGCTCACGGGAGTGCCCGTCATCTTGAACACCTCGTTCAACCTGAACGGGGAGCCGGTCGTGTGTTCGCCGTCCGATGCCTTGCGCACCTTCATATCCTGCGGTCTGGACGTGCTCGTCCTCGGCGATTTCATCGTCGCCAAATGAACATCACCAATCCCGTCTTCGACGAGCTTGTCGGCCTGGGCGTGCTGAACCCGGACACGGTCCGCCTCTGTCATCCGAAGACCCGGGACAGGGCCATTCCCGTCCTTATGGACGAGACCTCGGGAATCATCTTCCTTCAAGCGGCGGAAACTTCGGACGAATATTACGAGATGGAGAAGGCGCAGGACCGCGAAGGCGAACAGACGATCACCGCCCTGGCCGACGGCGACAGCGTCCGCGCCGCCGCGCTGCCCGACGATCGGCGCCATTTCGAGATGTTCCGGAACCTGACGGCGGGTGCCCGCATCTGCGATTTCGGATGCGGATACGGCGGATTTCTCTCTTTGAACAGGGGCCATGCCGCGGAACGCTGCGGCGTCGAGTTGCGCCGGCACTGTCAGACCCATCTGCGTCTAACGGATTCCGGCGTGGACGTCGCCCCGGCAATCGGTGATTTCGAACGGGCATTCGATGTGGTGACCCTGTTCCATGTTCTGGAACATATCCCTCATCAAGTGACGGTGCTGTCCGAAATTCGCGACACGCTCGCGCCGCGGGGAAAAATCGTCGTCGAAGTGCCTCACGCGCGGGATTTCCTGATCCAGTCGGTCGACCTCCCGGCGTTCAGGGACTTCACATTCTGGAGCGAACACCTTGTCCTGCACACCGAGGCGTCGGTGGCGGCGGTACTCGAGGCGGCGGGGTACGGACAGATCGAGATCATGCGTCATCAACGTTATGGGTTCACCAACCATCTCGGTTGGTTCCTCGACGGCATGCCCGGCGGGCACGAGAGATATGCGCATTTCGAACGAAGCGGGTTTCAGGCCGCATACGGCGACTATCTGGCGGAATTGAACGCGACCGACACGCTGATCGCCGTGGCTGAGTCGAACCCCTGACGGACGCGGGGGCCCCCATGATCCCGATCGGCCTGATGTTCCATCATTTCCGCGATGGCGGGCGTCACCTTGCGGGCCAGGGGGCCATTTCGGCCGATCAGTTCGATGCGCTTCTGGATGCCTATGCGGATCGGATCCTGTGCGCACGGGAGTGGCGAGAACGCCGTCTGCGCGGAGACCTGACAAGCGGGGAAATCTGCCTGACCTTCGACGACGGACTGTTGTGCCAATACGACGTCGCCCTGCCTGTCCTGCAGGCACGCGGCCTGACTGCGTTCTGGTTTCCCTACACCGGACCCTTGGCGGGCGCGCCGGACCGGCTCGAAATCTACCGGTATTTTCGAACCCTCTGCTTTCCGGACGTGGACGCGTTCTATGCGGCATTCGACGGCTTCTGGAACGGGACCCGGTGGCGCCGGCGAATCCTGAAAGGACTCTCCGATTTCAATCCTGGCAATTACCTGTCCGAGTACCCATTCTATAGCGAAGGTGACAGGAAATTCCGATTCATCCGTGATCGTATTCTTGGGCGCGAGGCCTTTGCCGAAGTGATGGATTCGCTGATCGATACCTATCCCTTCGACCCGGCGCAGGCGCGGCGCAATCTCTGGATGGACCGCCGACAGCTTCGGGCATTGCACGAGGACGGTCATATCGTCGGATTGCACAGCCACACCCATCCGACGCGCATCACGGACCAGCCCTTCGACGAACAGAAATGGGAAATCGACACCAACGCCGAATGGCTGGAGAAGACGACGGGCGACGCCCCGGATTGCATCGCCTACCCTTGTGGGGATTATGACGGCCGTCTGCTCGCCTACCTTGACGCCCGCGGTATCCGCATCGGGTTTCAGAGCAGACTGAACGACGCCTCCGACCCGATGGAGGTTCCGCGCCTCGACCACGTCCTTGCCATGGACAGCCTGAACGAGACTTCAATCGCCAAAGGCCCCTGATTCATGACCCATACCTTCAAATACGTCGGCATCGAAACCACGACCATCTGCAACGCCAAGTGTGTCGTTTGTCCGCGCGAAGACCACTATGGGCACCGCTTCGGCTACATGGACCAGAAATTGTTCGAGAAGATCATTCTGGACCTGCGCGACAATCATGAAATCGACAGCTTGATCCGGTTCGGCGGCATGGGCGATGCCTCGTGCGACCGCTTTCTGCTCGACCGCCTGCGATTCATCAAAAGGGAAGCGCCGCAACTCAAGGTCGGCCTTTCGTCCAACATGGAAGTGTGGCGCAGGCCCTTCAGCGAGGCCATCGTCGCCGAGGAGCTTGCGTCGCACATGCGGTTCTCGATCCTGGCCTACTCCGAGGAGTTCAGTGACAAGGTCTATAAGGACCGGAAGCTGGCGGAGAAGGCACGGGCCAGAATCGACGAATTCATCGAGATCAACGAACACGCGGGCCATCCCGTCTGGATCGAAGTCTATACGTTGATGCTGGACGGCATGGAGCGCGACGTCGAATTGATCAAGGAACGCTACTGGGATGCGGCGGACGAATTCGAAGTCTGGAAACCGCATGCCTGGTCAAACATCTTTCCGGACCTGCGCCCGCGCCAGGAAGACCGATGCCCCTGCAAAAGCGTCACGCACATGGACCAGATCCTTATCGGAATCTACGGTGACGTCATTCCCTGTTCGATGGACATCAACTACACGCTGTCCATGGGCTCCCTGCAGCACCGGACCCTTGACGAAATCCTCACCGGCGAGAAATGCCGGAATCTGCAATCCATGAATGCAACCGGCCGGATCGAGGAGAACCCTGCCTGCAATGGCTGTGTCTATCTGAACGCGCGACCGACGGAAGTGATGCTCGAATCCAAATCCCACGGATTGCGCATCGACCGGCAGGAACTGTCGGCCTGAAACGCAACGATCGACCGCACCAGATGCCCATGAAATTTTTATTGTTCGGCGGCAGCGGCTTCGTCTCGGGTCGCGTCCTCCGCTTCGCGCTCGAAGCGGGGCACGGCGTCATCGCCATCACGCGTGGTGAACTGCCCTTTCCGCAGTCCGGCGGATTCGAGCACATCAGGGCCGACCGGAACGAAACGGACTTGTCGGCCATCGCCGACAGTCATGAGTTCGACGCCGTCCTCGACGTCATCTGTCAGAATCCGGACCACATCGCCCAGTCGGTGGATCTGGCGCGGCGTTGCAAGCGCGTGGTCATGGTCAGTTCCGACTACGCCTACGATCCGGCTCACCGCAAGCTGTTCATGAAGGAATCGGATGCCCGGTTTTCGGACCGCGAAGATTACGGCGGCAACAAGCGGCGGGCCGAGCTGGCCCTGATGCAGGCCCAGGCCGAAGGACGGTGCGCGGCAACGATCCTGCGGCCGCCGCATATTTACGGCCCCGGCAGCAATCCCGGCACCATCCCGCAGCACGGCCGGCGGCCGACGCTGCTGCAGGACATCCGGGGCGGCAGGACGCTGAACCTGCTGCACGCCGGCCTTGGCTTGATACAGCCGATCCACGCCGATGACCTGGCGCGCCTGATCCTCGCGGTGGCTGGGAACGACGCGGCGATCGGCGAGGATTTCACCGCGGCGGGTCCCGATCTGATGACGCACCTTGAATACTATCAGGAGATTGCCCGCTGCCTGGGTGCGGAGCTGAGCGCGACCGCGTATTGTCCCGGCCCCGATGCGCAGGACGTCAACGCCTATGTCGCGGGGCATCGGTATTACGATACGACGAAACTCGATGCCCTTGTCCCGGATTTTCCCTATACGCCGTTCCGTGACGGCATTGAAGCCTGGGTTTCGGCACTCCTTGACGGGGTCTCCGCGTGAGCGGCGCCCGATGTGCCGAGCGCCGGCTGCCCGCCTTTCCTTGACCTGCATCGAGAAATGAATTCGTTCGTGTCCGCCCCCAAACCTGCGGATTCTTCCCGGCCCCCTGCCCGGCCGCGGCGCCGCTATGTCATCTTCTGCCGGCACCTGTTCACCTCCCGCGACTGGGTGCGTTTCGGATGCGATGTCTTCGCAGCCAGGGGATACGACGTGTCGGTCGTCCAATGCGGAGAAGCCTTGGAAGGCATGAACCTGAACGCACTGTCACGTGGTGCCTTCCAGGCGTTGCCGGACGCCTATACCCCGCGCACCCGTCAGGAGCTCGCCGAATTCCTGGACACCCTGTCTCCAACCGACCTGATCCTGGCGCTTCCCGCGCTTTCCCGCGAGTCGAGTTGGCTGTACTTGGCGTTCGCCCAACGCGACCTGAAGTTCGTGCGCGCGTCGCTGGCCGCGCTGCCTATGGGGAGGAACTGCAGGATCGTGTTCCGCCGCAGCCCCTGGCGCGGTGTCATCTGTGCCGTCTCCGCCTTGCGTCACCTATTGTACAGGATCAAGGTCCGGCTGAAGCTGATCGGCGAGATCGGGCCCGCGTTCTTCCGCCTGCCGGCTCCCCTTCTCTGGGTCCGGGCTGGGACCTGGCGGCAACCGTTCGCGGATCATTCCTTCAAGGTGAACCGCAGCGAGGTCGTCAGTGTCGAGGGCTTCGAGGTGTTCTGGGCCAAGCGTGCGACCGTCGCCCCCGACCCGAGACCGGCAGAACCTTACGCGGTCTTTATCGATTCCGCGCTTTGCCATCATCCGGATTTTCAGATCGAAAACATTCCGGTCCGCCTTGACGAGGCCGCGTATTTCGCCAGCCTCCGCACGTTTTTCGAAAAGGTCGAAAGGCAGTTCGATCTGCCGGTCGTGATTTCCCTGCACCCCAAGGCGAATTACAACCCCGACGAGGTTGAAACCCTGTTCGGTCGCCGTCCGGTATTTATCGGAACCACCCCGGCGCTGATCAAGAACAGCGCACTGACCCTGCAACACCAAAGCACCGCGACGGTAATATCCGCGCTGTACCGGAAGCCGATCCTGTTTCTCACCAACGACGCCCTCGAGGCAACGATCATCAAAGCCGACATCGAGTCCCGTTCCAGCTGGCTTGACCAGCCGAGGATCAATCTGGATGCCTTCATGCGGAACCCCGACACCGCGATTCCCGTCCCCGAGGTAGACGAGCGGATTTATCGGGCCTTCGTCGAAAAATTCGCCATCGCCCCCGGCGCGCACGACGGCCCGATCTGGGAGAAGGTCGCCGACGTTTTCGAAGCCCGGTCCCCCCTGAACACATCGATCTGAGAGATCGTGGCGCGCGGCCGTCGCGGTCCTCCCGCCCCAGATCATCCCCTGCTTGCAACTTCCGAAGGACGTGAACTTTGACATCACTCGAAGGCAGATCGCTTCTAATCACCGGCGGCACCGGTTCGTTCGGCAAGGCGTTCGTCAAACACGTGTTGGCCGAACACAACGTCAAGCGCCTGGTGGTCTATTCCCGGGACGAACTGAAACAGTTCGAAATGGCGAACGAGTTGAGCGCGCCGAACCTGCGGTATTTCATCGGTGACGTGCGCGATGCGGGGCGGCTGGAACGCGCCCTTAACGGCATCGATACGGTGATCCACGCCGCCGCCATGAAACAGGTGGTCGCTTCCGAATACAATCCGATCGAATGCATCATGACCAACGTCATGGGCGCGGAAAACGTCATCAACGCCAGCATCAACGCGGGTGTCAAAAAGGTCATCGCCCTGTCGACGGACAAAGCCGTCAATCCCATCAACCTGTACGGCGCCAGCAAGCTGTGCTCGGACAAGCTGTTCATCGCCGCGAACAACATCTCCGGGAACCAGGGGTGCCGTTTTTCCGTGGTCCGTTACGGCAACGTCATCGGTTCACGCGGCAGCGTCATCCCCGTGTTTCAAAGGCAGAAGGAAACGGGCACCCTGCACATCACGGATACGCGCATGACACGTTTTTGGCTGACCGTCGAACAAGGCGTCCGGTTTGTCATCGACAGCTACGGAATGATGCGCGGCGGCGAGGTGTTCGTCCCCAAGATTCCATCCATGCGGATCGTCGACCTGGCTTCCGCCGTCGCTCCCGACTGCGCGCAGAAGGTGACGGGAATCCGCCCCGGTGAAAAGCTGCATGAAATCATGATCCCGGTCGACGAAGCCCGTCAGACCCTTGAATTCGAGAACTTCTACGTGATCCGACCCGATTTCCACATGTGGAACCCGGAAGAGCCCAGGATGTACAACGGACGCGCCGGCAATCCCGTGCCGGAGGGTTTCTCCTATACAAGCGACGGCAACCCCCAATGGGTCGGCGCCGAGGATTTGCGCGATATGATCGGACTGGGAGACTGACCTTGACCGCGCGGTTCCTCGGATACGGCCGCCAGACCATCGGCGAGGCGGATATCGCCGCCGTCGTCGATGCTCTGAAAAGCGACTTTCTGACACAGGGCCCCGCGGTCGAACGGTTCGAACGCGCGCTCGCCGAACGCGTCGGCGCCCGCCATGCCGTCGCCGTCTGCAACGGCACCGCCGCCCTTCACCTGGCCTGCCTGGCCGCCGGTCTCGGGCCCGGCGACCGCGCCGGGGTCGCGGACCTGACCTTCGTTGCGACCGCCAATGCGCCGACCTACTGCGGCGCCGAGGTGACGATCTTGGACGTCAATTCCGACAGCCGCTGCCTGTCGCCGGAAACGGTCGGCGACTTCAAGCGGCATCACGGCGACGCGCGGGCCGTCCTGCCTGTACACTATGGCGGTCTGGCCCAATCGTCCGAGGCGCTCCGACGGGCCGCCGAAGGCCTGGTCGTCATCGAGGACGCCTGTCACGCCCTTGGAGGCACCCACGAAAACGGAGAGGCCGTGGGCGGCTGCGCCTTTTCGGACATGGCGGCGTTCTCGTTCCATCCCGTCAAGCCGATCACCACGGGCGAGGGCGGCGCGGTGACGACCAACGACGACGAACTCGCGCGGCGGCTCCGCCTGCTGCGGAACCACGGTATCGAACGGGATCCCGGCCGCTTCGCCGGATCCCTGCCCGACGAGGACGGACCCTGGCGATACGAGCAGCAGGCGCTCGGGTTCAACTACCGGATGACCGATCTGCAGGCCGCTCTCGGCGTGGCGCAGTTGAACCGGCTGGACAGCTTCCTCGCACGGCGGCGGGAGATCGCCGCCTATTACGACGGCTGCTTTGCCGGACTGGACAAGGTGGCCCTTCCGCAGTCCCGGCCCGATCAACGCGCGAGATCCGGTCTCCACCTGTACACGATCGACGTCGACTTCGATCGTCTGGGACGGCGACGCAGCGACGTTATGGCGGGGCTTCGCGACGCCGGGATCGGCACCCAGGTCCACTACATCCCGGTCCACCGGCAACCCTTCCACGCGGCACGACTGTCCCCTGCTGGAGGCGCCTTTCCCGTGGCCGAGGCGCATTACGCGCGAACACTATCGATCCCCTTTTTCCCGTCGATGACGGACGAGGAGGTCGAGTACGTCGCCAAGGAAATCGCGACCCAATTGACATGAGCATCTCGCGCTTCGGTTACGAGCTCTTCAGGCGCTACCCGACCCTGTTCGCCGGGAACGTCGTCTTGGCGCTGCTGCTGATGATGGTCGATGCGGCGACCCTCGCCTCGATCGCGCCGATCGTCAGCCTGCTGACGCAGGAAGGCGGCGGCGACACGCTGTCGCCGTATATAATGTCGGCGATGGCGTTCCTCGGCCTGGACGGCGGTATCGTCGTCTATCTTTCCGTGTTCGTCGTCCTGACGATCCTCAACAGCGTCCTGCTGATCGCCATCAATTATTTCCTGTTGCGTGCGCAATTCGTCGTTCGCGCGGACATGGTCGTCGGCACCGCGGAACGCGTCCTGTCGTCAAGCGTGACCTTTCTTGCCGGACAACGGCAGGGCGATTTCATCAACACCCTGACGATCGAGGTCGCGCGCGTGGCCGACGCATTCACAGCGTTGACGCGCATGATCGCGCCCGCCGCACAGGTCATCGTTCTGTTGTGGATTCCCTTTTTCGTTTCGTGGCAGGTCACCGCCATCGCCATGGCCGTCGCGGCCGTACTCCTTGTCCCCCTGAGAACATTCCGCGCACGTGTATACGGCCTGGGACAGGTGAACACGAAGGCCAACAACGAATTTTCGACGGCATTGCAGGAATCCCTCCAGAACGCCCGCCTGATCATCGGGTTCGGGAACATCCGGCCGGCGATCGAGCGCCTGCGCCACGCCTTCGCCGCGCTGCGGTCGGCGTCGATCGGCCTTCAATTCATTCAATCGACGATCTATTCGCTTCATGCGCCGATCGGGATCGTCGTGGTGTTCGCCACCTTCCTGTCGGGACAGCGGTTGGGCGTGCCGTTGGCCGAAATCGCCGTCGTCCTCTATGCGTTCAACCGCCTCGCGGGGACCGTCGCCAACATCAATCAGAACCGATCGCAACTGATCAGCCTTTATCCGAGCTTCGAACAGGTGATGAAGGTGCGACGTCAGGCGGAAGAGTCGACCGTTCATTTTGGCTCGAAGCCCTTCGACAGGCTTACGGATGCAATCGTCCTCGACAACGTCTCCTTTTCCTACAATTCCGCGGTTCCCGTCCTCGACGCAATCAATCTGGAGATTCCGTCCGGAAAGATGACCGCGCTGGTCGGGGCGTCGGGCGCCGGCAAGTCGACCTTGGCGGACATTGTCATGGGATTGCTGCATCCGAGCGCGGGAACGGTCGGCATCGACGGCGTGCCGATGCGCGAAGTCGACATCTCCGCCTATCGCGGAAGGCTGGGCTACGTACCGCAACGGACCTCGCTTTTCCACGCCAGCGTCCGCGACAACATCGCCTTCGCCAATCCAGGTGCCAGCGACGAGGAAATCCGCGAGGCCTGCCGGCTGGCCAACGCCGAGGAATTCGTCGCGGACCTGGAGAACGGATACGATACGATCGTCGGAGATCAGGGGTTCCGTCTTTCCGGCGGGCAGGCGCAACGAATCTCCCTGGCCCGGGCCCTGGTGCGCAAGCCGACGTTGCTTATCCTGGACGAAGCGACGAGCGCGTTGGACACGAAAAGCGAGCAGCTGATCCAATCGGCGATCGAAACCATCGTGGGAACGACGACGTTCCTGGTGATCGCGCACCGTCTCTCGACGATCAAGCGCGCCGACAACATCGCCGTCATGGAGCGTGGCCGGATTGTCGAACAGGGAACCTTCGACCAGCTGATGCGCCGCGACGGCGCCTTTGCGCGGCTGGTCGAGATGCAGCAACTTTGATCCGAACGCAAGGAGCCCAAATGGGACACGCGACAACCTACATGAAACAAGTCCAGGAGATCGCCGCCCAAATCGACGGCGACGCGATCGAGGCCATGGTCAGGGAACTGAGCGCGCTGCGCGAACGCGGCGGACGACTGTTCGTTCTCGGCGTCGGCGGAAGCGCCGCGAACGCGTCCCACGCGGTCAATGATTTCCGCAAGCTGTGCGGCATCGAAACCTACGCCCCGACGGACAACGTGTCCGAGTTGACGGCCCGCACCAACGACGAGGGCTGGGAAACGGTGTTTGCGGGCTGGCTGAAGATCAGCCGCCTGTCCGCCGACGATGCGGTCTTCGTGTTTTCCGTCGGCGGGGGAAACCTTGAAAGGAACGTCAGCGTCAACCTGCTGCACGCGCTGGAACTGGCCAAGGAGGTCGGCGCGAAGATCCTCGGCGTCGTCGGACGCGACGGCGGCCACACGGCGAAGATCGGAGACGAGGTGGTCATCGTGCCGACGGTCGATCCGAACCTGGTGACACCTCACACGGAAGCCTTCCAGGCCGTGGTCTGGCATTGTCTCGTTTCTCATCCGGACCTTCAGGTCCAATCGACGAAGTGGTAGACGTGCCTTCTGGTGTCTCGACTGCAGGAGGATGCTATCTTGGACGCTGAAACCCAAGCGAAGCTGAAGGAAATCTTTCTTGTCGTCCTCGACCTGCCGGAAGAGACCGATGTGGGAAGCCTTCGCCAGATCAATTGCGAGAAATGGGATTCCCTGGCCACGGCAACCTTCATTGCCGCCATCGAGGCCGAGCTCGGAACGGAATTGAACGGCGAGCAGCGCGACCGCTTCACGTCCTACCAATCCGTCGCCCTTCTGGTGGACGAACTCAGACCATGAAGGAGTACGCCTTCGAGGTTTCGGTCGACGAGGACGCGCTGGACGCGTTCGCCGACCTGTCCGGCGATCATAATCCGCTGCACACAAATGCCGCGTATGCCGCCGGCACGCCCTATCGACGGCGCGTACTGCACGGCGCCTACGCCGCCGGTCTGGTATCGCGGATGGCGGGCATGCATCTTCCGGGCGAGGCATGTCTCCTTCACGACATGCGCTTGAAGTTCGTTTCTCCCATGGTGCCGCCGCTGACGCTTCGGGTCGAGGGGCGCGTCGACCGCCAGTCCGGCGACGGCGGGCAGGTCTCGGTCGTCATCACCGGCGCCGCCGACGGGCGGCGATACGTGGAGGCCCGCTACGCCTTCGGTTACCACGGCGCAGGGCGGGCCGCACCCGCGTCCGGTTCGGAGACGCGACCCGCGAACACGGAGGACGCGACGTCGCAGGTCGTCCTGATATCGGGCGCATCCGGGGGCTTGGGAACGGCGCTGAGCAATCGACTGGGCGCGGTCGCCGTTCCGGTCTCGCGGGCCGACGAGGTCCACACCGCATCCGGCCGGGCACGGCTGCTCGAGCGCCTCGGCGACGCGTCCGTTCGCGCGGTGGTCCATTGCGGCTGGCCCGCGCAGGACAACTGCGGCCTGCTGGCCCTACCGGATCCGGCGGCGGCGCTGGAAACCGGACTCGTCGAGCCGCTTTCCCAGGGCATCTCGCTTGCGTCGATCATGGTTGAACGGGGCGGACCCGGCGCGACGCTGGTTCTCATCGGATCGACCGCGGCGTCACGCGGACGCCACTTCTGGCGCGCGCCGCTCTATTCCATGGGCAAGGCGGTCGTCCCGACCCTGACTGAGGTACTTGCGATGGAATTGAGCGCCCAGGACATGCGCTGTCTATCCGTCAGGTTCGATGCTCTCGATGGCGGGATGAATGCGCAGCAATCGGCGGCGGCAAGGGTGGCCAACATGGACCGATCCCCGTGGGGCCGCCTGATGTCGCTGGACGAGGCCGCCGACTCGGTAAATTGGGTGCTCGACAACCCGTCCCGCTTCATGAGCGGCGCCACGTTCGACCTGTCCGGGGGCGCCGCCCCGTGAGTTTTCTAAAGGCCAGGAATGCGATCAAGGCCGTTTCCGGGTTACCCGCCGAGCCAATGCGCCTGATCGCGTCGTGTATGTTGGACAATCTTGTGCTCTACCTCCGGGCCGCGTTCGCCGAGCGCGGCATCAATGCCAGCATCGACAGCTTGCCCTTCGGAACCCTTCAACAGCACCTGGCGGCCGCGCCGGACGGCACGGCTGAGCTTGCCCTGGTGCTGCCCTGGGACCTTTGCCCGTTGGCAGACTGGCGCAGCGGGAGCCCGAAGTCGCCCGAACCGCCCGAAGACCTGATCGCGGCGGGCGCGAAGACGATCGTGCGAATCAGCGAACGCTGTCTCGGCGCAGTCGCCTACATCGATACGCCCGCCATTCCGGTTTTTCGCAACACGGCCGACCAGGCCAGGCTGGACGAAGGCCTGCGGTCTGTCGCCGCCGGCGCGGGAGCGCGAATCCTGGGACCGGACGCTTTCTCCCTGACGACGTATCTCCATTCGGGTGCCCCCGTCGCCGGAAATCGGCTTGCCGACGTGGCGGAGGCGCTCGCCGCGCAATGGATGCTTCCTGGCCGTCGCGGCATCGGCAAGGTGCTGGTCACGGACCTCGACAACTGCCTGTGGCGAGGCACCGTCGGAGAAGACGGTCCGGAAAACGTTTCCGCGGATGCCGAGGGGGAATCCTACAAGCATTTCATCTACCAGTCATACCTCGGCCGCCTGCGGCGGGACGGGATCATGCTGGCGGTTGCCAGCAGAAACGATCCGGACCTCGCGCGCGCGCCGCTGGAAAAAGGCGGCATGCCGCTGGGCGTAGATGATTTCATCGCCTTCGAATCGAGCTACGGCAGCAAGTCGGACGCCGTTCGCTCGATTGCCCGGAACCTGAATTTGGGGCTCGCGAATATCGTGATGGTCGATGACAACCCGGTCGAGTTGGCCGAAGTCAACGCGGCTCTTCCCGAAGTCGCGACGGTGCTTTTCCCCGGCGATTCGGCATCCCTGCCGAATTTGTTCTCGGAACTGAACCTGTTGTTCCACCGGGACGCGCTGACGGACGAGGACCGTCGTCGGAACGAACTTTATCGCGCCCGCGCGGCCGTCGCCGACCAGGCGGCAAAAGCGGAGTCGGTCGAGGACTTCCTACGCGGCCTGGATATGGAATTGACGATTTTCGAGCGAACGCCCGAAACGTGGTCACGGGCCATTCAACTGATCAACAAGACCAATCAATTCAACCTCAACGGTCAGCGATGGAGCGAAGAGAATGTCAGCCGGCTGCTTTCCGATGGCGGCCGGTTGTTCACTGCGAAACTTACCGATAAGTCGGGAGATCATGGCGAGATCCTCTCTTTTCTCGTCGACGGGCGAGGAATCGCGCAGGCATTCGTCATGTCGTGCCGTGTTTTCCAACGGCGGATCGAGTACGCTTTCCTGCTCGCCATCAAGGACCGCGTGACCAGTCCCCTTGACATGACGTTCAGGCGGACCGAACGCAACACGCCGTTCGCCATGTTCACCGACGGCCCGGGTTTCACAAGGGACGACGGCGCCCTGCGCTGTGACCTGGATGAGATCGCCGCCTGCCATGCGGACGATCTCACCCTTTTCAGGATCGTGTTCGAAGATGCGTGAAGCCGAAGCACGGCACGCACTGAACGACATGTTGGACCGTTTGGGAATCGTGGCGGGTTCGATCGTCATGGTGCATTCGGACATGACCGGCGTGCCGTTGCCGCGGTTCGACACGCCGGTCTCGCGTGATGCCATGCGCGCGCTGCGGATCCGGCTTTGCGCGTTCCTGTGCGACGTCCTGATGGAACGATTGGGATCCGGGGGGACCCTCGTCGTTCCCACCTTCACCTATTCCACCACCAGGCCCGGGGGGCTCTTCGAGCTTGAGAAGACGCCGTCGGAAGTGGGGCCGTTTTCCGAGTTCGTCCGCTTGCAGCCGAAGGCCCGGCGTTCGTTCCACCCGATCTTTTCCCTTGCCGCCCTGGGCGCCCGGTCGGAAGAAATCATCGAAGGGTGCGGGCCGGCCGCGTTCGGCCGAAGCAGTCCCTGGGATCGCCTGTCCGCGCAGAACGCCCGCATCTTGACGCTTGGGATTCCCTTCAACGAGCCCACCACATACGTCCACCACGTCGAACAGTGCTTCGGCGTTCCCCACCGGTTTCACAAGACACTGGAGGTTCCCATGTATCGCGGCGGCCGGCGGATCGAGGGCGTGTGGCTGGCCTATCTGCGCTACCGAAGCGTCGACATCGGCCCGGATCTGAAGCCCCTGGAACAGGCGCTACGGTCACGCGGATTTCTCGCCGAAACGGAATGGAACGGCAGGCGAAGCTCGGCCGTGGATACCAGGGACGTCGACGCGGTCGGCTATGCCATGTTGGACGAGGACCCATGGGCGTTCGCGACGCGACGGGTCGTGATGCGGATCAACGAAGACGTGCCGGCTTCGGGACCAAGCGTCGAGGCCATTGCGGATTTCGATCTGCGGCCCAGCGAGACGGGAGCATCCACGCGATGACGGCGCAATTCCCGTTCGACGGGCACGACATATTCGCCCTTGCCGAAAAGCTGTTTCCCATCCATCGCAGCATCACGGGGCATGGCGTTCGACAGACCCATGACGTCCTCCGCGACGTCATTCCCGAACTTGAGTCGAAGGAAATTCCAAGCGGAAGCCAATGTTTCGACTGGACCATCCCTGACGAGTGGAACGTCGAGGAGGCCTACATCGCCGATATGACCGGTCGCCGCGTCATCGATTTCGCGGACAACAATCTCCACCTGATGAGCTATTCCGTTCCCGTCGACGCAACGCTCGACCGGGAAGAGCTGATGGCGCACCTCTACAGCCTTCCCGACCTGCCCGATGCGATTCCGTTCATCACTTCCTATTTCAATCGGCGCTGGGCGTTCTGCGTCACGGAGCGGCAGAAGCAGGGCCTGACCGACACCCGGTACCGCGTGGTCGTCAGGTCCTCGATCGAGCCCGGGGGAATGACCTATGGTGAAATCCTCGTGCCGGGGCGGAGCACGCAAGAGATCCTGATCCACACATACACCTGCCACCCGCAGATGGCCAACAACGAGACCTCGGGCATGGCGGTGACCGCCTATCTCGCGCGGGCGATCCTCGACATGCCGGAGCGCCGCTACAGCTATCGCATCGTCTACGTGCCCGAGACCATCGGTGCGGTCGCCTATATCAGCAGAAACCTGGACAGCTTGCGGAAATCGGTCATCGCCGGATTCGTCATGACCTGCGTCGGCGACGACCGCGGCTGGTCATTCCTGCCGGCGCGCCAGGGGAACACGCTTCCGGAACGCGCCGCCAGACATGTCCTGGACAGGATTCTCCGGGTCCCGTACGCGAGCTTTTCCTATCTCGATCGAGGCTCCGATGAACGCCAGTATTGCGCGCCCGGGATCAACCTGCCGGTGGTTTCCATCATGCGCAGCAAGTACGGCACGTATCCGGAATACCATACGTCGCTCGACGATCTCTCGGTGATCTCGCCGGACGGATTGTGGGGCGGCTTTTCGGCGACGTTCCAGGCGATCCAGATCATCGAGAAAAACGAAACGCTGGCGGCGACGGTCTTGTGCGAGCCCTGGCTGAGCCCGAGAGGATTGCGCGCGCCCCTGAAGGACGGCAAGTTCATCGACGATTTCTCCGAGAAGGTTTCCCACCTGCTCGCCTACAGCGACGGAACCATGGACCTGCTCGCCATCGCCGACTTGACCGGAAAACCGTTCTTCGATCTCGCGCTGGTAGCCGAGACGCTGAAGGCGCAGGATCTCCTGAAACCCGCCGAGCCGGCACCGGCCGACGGCCGGACCGCGCCTACGGGTGTTCCCGACGCCGTCGGCACGAACCCGCGATCCGCATGATCCGCATCTGAGAACCGTCATGCCGTTGGCCTTTATCAAGAATTCGAGGCTTCCCTCGTTCATCGTCGGCCGGCTCATCGTGCCGCCGGTGTTTCACGTCATGCGGTTCGTCAAGGATCAGACCTTCCTGGTCAATCTCCACAGCGCCGAACTGAAGCCGGGACCGCTTGGCCGGGCCGTCGCCTTCCTGGCCCGCGCCGCAGCCTTCCTGGGTCGGCTTTACCAGCGTGAATTCGACGCCTATGCGTCACGAAAGTATTCGCGCTACATCCGGCACCACTACGGAAGGGACGGGCGGGGATACTTCTCTTATGCCGGTCTCGGCGACGCCGAAAAGGCCGCCCTGTTCGGCAAGCCCGGCGGCCGCATAAACGGGTTCATCGAGAGATATTCCGATCTTTTGGGATATGCCGACGGCGACACGTTCTTCGATGCCGGTTGCGGCCGCGGCCAGAACATAAAGGTGCTGATGGAGCGCTTTCCCCGGTCGCCGATCCACGGCATCGATTTCAGCGCGGAAGCCGTCAGCGTCATCAATCTTGCGGTCGGCTCCGAACCGGTGAGCGCGGTCCAAGGGGACCTGACGGATGCTGCCACCTTCGTCGCCTTCGGCGACGGCGCGTTCGACCACGTCGTGATGTCCCATGTCCTGTCGATCATCATCGGGGATGGGACGCAGGAAACGAAGGACACGCGTGCGGCCATCCTCCGCGAACTGGCGCGGCTCGCCCGGAAGACCGTTCTGGTAATCGACAGCCCCGCGATCGTTTCACAAGTCGAGGGATTTGAAATCGAACAGAAGGACCGGGGTTATTTCGCCGAATCCGTCCTGAAATATTTTCCGCCCGATCAAGGAACAACCTGCGTGCTGCAATCGGCAGACAGCATCGCCGTCCTTTTCCGCAAGGCGTAGCCATCGACGGCGGACGGACCCGTGAACTGGAGATTAGACCCCGCGGTCACGCAATTCGGAGATCAACGCCCGCACGCCGGTCTCGAAATCCACAGCCGCCTGAAAGCCTAGGCGGTCGCGCGCGCGGTCGGGCAGACCGACGGAGCTTTGGACACCGGGCGAGGCGTCCGGTTCGAAAGCGACGTCCAGCGTCCTACCGGAGGCTGCTTCGAGGATGGAGATCACCTCGGTCACGGAAACCGGAATTCCGGTGCAGATGTTGATTACCTCGGTGCCGCCGGGGGGCGCGGCGACGGCAGCCGCGATCGCCCGAACGGCATCGCTTATATAAACGAAATCACGCGCCTGGGATCCGTCGCCGCGAACGACCGCCGGTTCTCCCTCAAGCAGTTTTTCGGCGAACAACCGCACGACTCCGCAGTAGGGGGACGCGGGCGACTGGCCCGACCCGTAGACATTGAACATGCGAAGCCCGATCGATGACACGTTCCGCTCCGCGGAAAATTCGGCCGCGACCTGTTCCAGCGCGACCTTTTCAATTCCATGGGCATTGACCGGGTCCGGGGGCGCCGTCTCGGAAATGGGGCTTTCGACATTCCGTCCGTAGACCGCGGCGGACGAGGCGTAAACGACCTTTGCCCGCGAATCGGCCGCTGCGGCGAACACCTGCCGCGCCGCACTCAAGAACTGGTCCATGGCGCCGACGGGCCCGGATCTCGGGTTTGCCAGAACCGGCGACCCGGCCAGGTGGACACACTGATCGACGCCGTCCATCGCCGAGCGAAGCGCATCCGGATTCCCGACCGATCCCTCCCTGAAGGTCACTCCTTCGGGAAAAACCGGCGGTGCGCAATAGGACAGGTCGTCAAGGACCCGCACGACATGTCCGGCGCCACTGAGGGAGTTGACGACCTGACGGCCGATGAAGCCGCAGCCTCCGGTCACGAGGATTTTCGACAATTGGAGTCTCGACTTTTTCCGGGCATGTCCAGGCGGGATGCCAGAGTCTTAGTGCATCATCCGGAAAGGCGCAATCCTTGCGGCGGACCGTTCCCCATCGACCGAAAATCCGACGAGCCGACACCGTGAATTCAGCGCTCCGCATCAATTTGAGAGAAGCGGTCCGGTTCGTGATCACGGGCGGCACTTCAACCGCCCTGTACGTCTGTATCATGTTTCTCCTGGTACCGGGTCTCGGGCCCGGCGGCGCTTCGATCATCGCCTATTCGGCGTCGATGATCGCAAACTACACGATGCAGCGCTTGTGGACGTTCAGAAGTGACCGGCACCACCGCGAGGCCATTCCCCGATACCTGCTGGTTCACGTTGGCAGCTTGGGCCTGAACGCGGTCATTCTTTTTGTCTTCGTTCAACAGTTAGGCGGGCCCCTTGTGGCGACGCAACTGGCCAGTTTCGTCGTGATCGCGATCTGGAGTTACCTCTGCCAGAGAATTTGGGTTTTCACCCACCCTTGAATGCCGCCGGTTTTCCCGTCCGGAGAGTTTCCATGAATTCCAAGAATCACTCGATTCGTATCGCCGCCGGGCAACGGTTCAGGCGTGCCTGACCGCCGGTCTCCCGCATCCTGTCTGGTTTGCGATGGACCGCTCACACCGGCGGCGCGCTATCCCGGCCTCTTGCGCTGCCCCGCTTGCGGGTTCATGACGGCGGATCTGCAACTTGCCCCGGAAGAGATCGCGTTGCTTTACGGGCACGACTATTTTCACGGCGCGGAATACGGCGACTACGTCGAGGAGAAGCCTGCGCTCCAATCAAACTTCGCCGGGCGCCTTGAGGAAATCAAGGCCCTTCCCGGCGTTACGTCAACATCGACGCTGTACGAGATCGGATGCGCCTACGGGTTTTTCCTGGAACTGGCGCAACCGCATTTCGCCGCCACCGCAGGCATCGACATTTCCGCCGCCGCTGCACACCATGCCCGGACGAAATTGGATCTGAACGTCACCTGTGGAAACTTCATCCACGATCCGTTGCCGTTTTCGCCCGACGTCATTTGCATGTGGGACGTGATCGAACATCTCGACCGCCCGGACCTGGTTCTCGCGAAGGCAGGGGACAGCGTTTCGCCGGGCGGCTATATCTGCGTCACGACGGGCGATGTCGGCTCGCTTACCGCTCGCCTGCGCGGGCCGAAATGGCGCATGATTCATCCGCCGACGCATTTGCATTATTTCAACAGTCGAAATCTGGCGCGGCTTCTGCAGCGATCGGGCTTCGAGCCCGTGTCGACAGCCTACCCGCCCGTGCTACGGACGGTCGGGGCGATGCTGCACGGCGCCGTCAAACTGCGCATGGGCGCGGACCGGCTTTATTCCCTCTTGTCCCTGCTTCCGGGACAAGGCGTTTCTATACCGATCAATTTCCATGACATCATGTTCATGATCGGGAGAAAGGTTTAAATGACAGACAGGCCTGACGAACTGAACAGCGCATCCACGGGCGCGATCCGTCCATTGGCGGGCAAGCTCATCTCGATCACCGCCCCCGCCCTTAACGAGGTCGAGAACCTGCGCCCCCTGTGCGCTCGGATCAAGGCGGCGCTCGAACCCCTCACCGACAACTTCGAGATCGTAATCGTCGACAACGCCAGCAAGGACGGTTCGGCCGATCTGCTGCGTGAGCTTTCCGCCGAGGACCCGCGGATCAAATTCGTCCTGCTGTCCCGGAATTTCGGACATCAGGGAGGACTGATCGCCGGCATGTGTCATTGCGCAGGCGATCTCGTCATCACCATGGACGCCGATCTGCAGCATCCCCCCGAAGTGATCCCCGACCTCGTGGACAAGTGGCGCCAGGGCTTCGACGTCGTCGGCACGCAAAAGCGGCCGACCGATTACACCAATCCGTTCAGGCGGTCGGCGAACGCACTTTTTTACAAGGTTGTCGGCAAGATCATCGGCATCCCTCTCTCGCAGCATCAGTCTGATTTTCGCCTGTTGGACCGATGTGCGCTGGACACGCTCCTCGCCCTGCCGGAACGCGAAAAATTCCTGCGCGGCCTCACTCACTGGATCGGATTTCGTCAGACCAGCGTCCTTTTCAATCCGGCCCCCCGCGAACACGGCCAAACCAAGTTTCGGTTCTTTGGCCTTGTCGCCTTCGCCATTCACGGATTGGTGTCGTTTACGGTTCTGCCCTTACGGCTGTTCACGATTGTCGGCATCTTCATGGCGTTTCTCGCCCTGCTGAATGCGGGATACCTCGTCTTCGTTTGGATTTTCGGCGCATCCAACGAACCTCCGCCGGGATGGCTGACCCTGGCGACCGGCGTTTACTTCCTCGGCGGTCTGCAACTCATGGGCATCGGCGTGCTGGGCGAATATCTGGCCCTGACTTTGGAAGAGGCCCGCCGCCGCCCCACCTTTATCGTGGCGGATGCGAACACCAAGATGTACGTTGGCCACCACGAATGAAGGACGCAGCACCGAACAGCGATTTTGCACAGAAGAAGCCAATGTGGTCGCCGGATCCGCGTAGAAAAACACGGACATGATGAAATATAAGATCGACCTGTACGATATCGACGGCAAGTGGACCGCAGTCGTTCAAGACCTGCTGGTCGTGGGTGAAGGAGACAATCCTGAATCCGCGACGGCGTCTGCGATCGCGGCAGCCGAAAAGGCAGAACGACAACTTACGGCCACTGGGTTGGCCGTGCGCGGACGTAACGGTTCCATCCGGCTCGTGCAATCGGGCGCCCGGCGGACTAAAGACATCCTAGTCGAATACGGGATTCGTACGATCCTGCTTTTTATGTTGCTGGGCGGCATCTACATGATGGTGCGCGGCGACATCAAGGCAGAGATTTCGCAAATTCGAAATAATATTGCCGCCGAGGCGGCTTTGATTCGCGAAGCTTTGGACGGATCCACCGTCAAGGAAGATGACCGCGCCGAGCGCCTGCGTCAGCAGGCCAAGCGAATCAATGATCGCCTGCTGCCCATAGCCAGGGAATTGCGCCCGCTGGTTCAAACACTGATCGGCGACGACGACGCCAACTGATCCCGATCCTTCCCGAACATGAAATTTTCCCCATCTCGCCCGGATGTTTTTCGACGTCACTCGGTGATCATTGCTGGTTCCGTCGTCGTCGTGGCGCTGACCGCCGCCATGCTCGGATGGAATCGGTTCGTTCCAACCCTCGGTCTTTGGGAACACTTCACGTTCTATTATGGGTTCGGTGCCGTCGACCCTTATCTGAGTTTTGTCATCGCACCGCGCGCCAACATCGGCGGCCAAGGCTACCCGATGCTCGACTTGGGTATCAGGTTGACGCAATTTCTGGGATTGTCATTTGGGGGATTTCGGGCAATCACGATCCTTTACGCCCTGATCGCCTACGGTGCCATGATCGTCGTTTTCGCGCGCTGGTTCGGTATTTGGTCAGCCGTAGCCGGCGTGACGATCACGGTATTCAGCACTGGCTATTTATTTTTTGCAAACCAAGTCCTGGTCATGATGCCGTCGCTGTTGCTCTGTGTTCTTCTGGTGGAGCGATGCCAGCGCCTGGCCCAGATCCCGGAGGCGGCGGGTCCGAAGATCGCCATAGCCTTTCTGATCGCGCTACTTCTTATCCATTACGGCATGGGTCGCCACTTCGCGGTGGGCTGGATACTTTTCTTCGTCGGTCTTCGCTTAACCGCGGGATGGCGCCGTTTGCCGGCGGGTCCGGCGCGCGTCACCCATTCGATCGATCAGCTGGGCATGTTGGGCAAGATTGTATTGCTATCGACGCTGTTTCTCTGCCTGCTCGATTTCCACAACGCCATCATCCTTCTCGACCCTTGGAACATCTTCTTTCCGAGCCACGGCGTGGAGGTCGAAATGGCATCCGGCAACATCTTGCCGACAGTGGCAGGAAACCTGCCCCTCATTGCCGAGATGCTGATTCCCTTCATGAAAATTTCCGGTGGTGGCCATACGGAAGGATTGCTGACCGGCAAACGGATCCCCCTATTGGGCTACTGGCACGCACCATTCCTGATCATTGGCGTCGGCGTTGCCTTACGCCGCACCTTCCGAGCTAAGACCCACTACGACCTCCCATATCTGGCATTGCACGTTATTTGCGCCCTGACCATCGGTCTCACGGTTTTTTCTGCACGGTTCGGCGATAATGCATCGATCTCCTCCTATCGCCTGAACGGGGGCTATTTCGCCATTGCCGGTTACATTACCGTCGCCTCTCTATGGATTTCGGAGACCCTCCTGCCGCGATTCAGCCGGGCCGGGCACTGGATGGCCGCAGGCTTGGTCCTGATTTGTGCCGGAGCGGCAACAACCTTGACTTTTCAAGCCGCTGACCTGCGATCTCGCTTCGACGCCAAGGCGGGAATCAACTCCGATACCGGGACGTTCATGCCGGTACCCGAGGTGATGCCGTACGATACCGAAGCCAACGATTTTCTACAGGCACGATACCGAAAAATGGCAGGCCTTCTCGCTCCGGCGCTTGCCTGTACGACAGACCGTCGAACCATGCTGCTGCGTATTTCGCCCCGTCTTCTGTTGAACCGTGGGGTCTACGACGGCCCGTTTTATATCCAACAATTCAATGATTTATCGACCCTGATGGCGCTCTATCTCGGTGACAGGGGCGTCAATGCGGGTTATGTGATTGTCCATAGCGTGCGCGCCAAAGGCTATAAGGACAGGGGCCATGGATATGGTGGGCGACCGCGCGTGTTTTCCGGGCCCATATCCTGGCAAGATGGCGAGATCACTTACCGCGCCGAACCGCCTTTGGCCTATGACCTCCGGTTCACGCACCCAAACAAAATGCCTCAAGTAATCGTCGCCTTTTCCGAAGCAGAAGCCGCCGGGGCAAGGACCCTGCTCGCCCGTCAAGGCCGCCCACTGCTCGAACTTGCGCCGATCAACAGCCTTGGGTCATTGCTGACGGGAAATAGGACGTCGGACGCACTTTGCAGAAGCGCTGACTGAGGTCCTGGAGCAGCTTTGG
Source organism: Rhodospirillales bacterium CG15_BIG_FIL_POST_REV_8_21_14_020_66_15 (assembly GCA_002781745.1). GTDB lineage: Bacteria > Pseudomonadota > Alphaproteobacteria > Rhodospirillales > Casp-alpha2 > UBA1479. Next base: position 3,595 of record PFFW01000154.1, on the reverse strand, counting down.
GCAGTTTGGTTGAATGCCGCCAGAACTGGCGGAAATCCGCCGTTTCAATGTTGCGCCCTGTCATTAGTTGTGCGATATTCGTCACTTGATGTTCATGGTGTGAACATTTGTTTGCCATGTCCTGCGTCTCATTTGAACCCCGGGTCGCCGGCCTTTCTTCCGCGGTGCTTTCACCCGGCGTGCGGTAGCGTGGAAAAACGGCTTTCCCCCTCAGCCGACCCCGGTCGCCGCCGATATCGGGACGATGCGAATTCAACCGAATCCTGCACGGACGAAAGCCGTCTTTCTCGACCGGGACGGCGTCCTCAATCGCTCCCTGGTACGCGACGGCAAGCCGCTGGCCCCCTGCCGGGTCGAGGATTTCGAGATCTTTGCCGACGCGCACGATGCCCTGCAGACGCTCAAGCAAAAGGGATTTCTCCTGGTCGTGACGACCAATCAGCCGGATGTCGGCAACGGATTTGTCAACGGGGCAGTGGTCGAACGGATGCATGCCCTCCTTGCCGCCCGCCTGCCCATCGACGACATCCGTGTCTGCTACCATTCCCAATCCGCCGGCTGCGCCTGCCGCAAGCCCAAGCCGGGCATGATCCTGGACGCCGCCCGCGAGCTGGGCATTGATCTTGGCTCCAGCTACATGGTCGGCGACCGCTGGAGCGACATCGAGGCTGGGCGCGCCGCCGGCTGCCGCACCGTCTTCATCGACCGGCAGTACGACGAGCAGCGTCCCGACGACGCGGATTTCGACGTCCGCTCCATCGCCGAGGCGGCGTCCGTGATCTGCGCGGCCACGGACGCCGACGCCTGACCCCCGAACGCAGCGACATCCAGGAAGGATGACAACATGATCGACGCAAGCAATCTGAGGATCAAACTGTTCGCCGACGGCGCCGATCTCGACGGCATGATCGGCATGTACGCCAACCCGCTGATTAAGGGCTTCACCACCAACCCGACACTGATGCGCAAGGCCGGTGTGCAGGATTACGAAGCCTTCGCCCGCCAAGTTCTGGGCGCCATTCCCGACCGGCCGGTCAGCTTCGAGGTGTTCGCCGACGACCTGCCGACCATGGCCGCGCAGGCGCGGATCATCGCCGGCTGGGGCGCCAACGTGAACGTCAAGATCCCGGTCACCAATACCAAGGGAGAATTTACCGGGCCGATCATCGAGAAATTGTCGGCCGAAGGGGTACAGCTCAACGTCACCGCCGTGTTCTCGCTCAATCAGGTGCGCGCCGTAAGCGATGCCTTGTCGCCCGACACGCCCGCCATCGTCTCCGTGTTCGCCGGGCGCATCGCCGACACCGGCGTGGATCCGATGCCCCTGATGGCCGACGCGCTGAATATCCTGGCCGCGCGGCCCAAGGCCGAACTGCTGTGGGCCAGCCCGCGCGAGCTTCTCAACATCTTCCAGGCCGATCAGGTCGGCTGCCACATCATCACCGCGACCAATGACGTTCTCGGCAAGCTGAAGAACGTGGGCAAGGACCTGGACGCCTTCAGCCTGGAAACAGTCGAGATGTTCCACGGCGATGCCCAGGCCGCCGGCTACGCCATCGCCACGCCGGCCGACGCGGCCGCCGAATAAACGACGGAGTTTCGAAAACATGTCCAATGCCTTCAACCACGTCCTGATCACCGGCGGCGCCGGTTACGTCGGCAGCCTGCTGGCCCCGCAGCTTCTGGCGCGCGGCTACAAGGTCACCGTGTTCGACATCATGTATTACGGCGACGATTTCCTGCCCAAGGACAACCCCGACCTGCGCGTCGTCCAGGGCGACATCCGCGACACCGCGGCGCTCAAGGCCGCGCTCGACGGCATCGACGCGGTGATCAGCCTGGCCTGCATCTCCAACGACGCCAGCTTCGAACTGGACGAGGCGCTGTCGACCTCGGTCAACCTGGACGCTTTCGAGCCCATGGTCGTCGCCGCCAAGGAGGCGGGCGTGAAGCGGTTCGTCTACGCCTCCTCGTCGTCGGTCTACGGCGTCTCCGACTCGCCCGACGTGACCGAGGACCACCCGCTGGTGCCGCTGACCCTCTACAACAAGTACAAGGGCATGTGCGAGCCGCTCTTGTTCAAGCATCAGTCCGACGATTTCGTCTGCGTCACCATCCGCCCAGCGACGCTGTGCGGCTACGCGCCGCGCCAGCGGCTCGACCTGTCGGTCAACATCCTGACCAACCATGCGGTGACCAACGGCAGGATCACCGTGTTCGGCGGCTCGCAGATGCGGCCCAACCTGCACGTCCAGGACATGTGCGACTGCTACGAGATGCTGCTCGACCTGCCGGACGGCAAGATCGCCGGCGAGATCTTCAACGTCGCCTACCAGAACATGAGCATCATGGATCTCGCGCAGATCGTGAAGAAGGTCGTCGAGGAGGAATTTCCCGAGAAGGGCGGGATCGAGATCGTCACCACGCCGACGGACGACATCCGCTCCTACCACGTGAACTCGGACAAGATCGGCCGCGCCCTCGGCTTCACGCCAAAGTACACCATCGAGGACGCGGTGCGCGGCCTGTGCCGCGCGTTCCGGGGCGGCGACCTGCCCGACAGCATGGACGACGACAGGTACTTCAACGTCCGCCGCATGAAGGCCCTCAACGCCGCATGACGACCAAGCCCATCGCCGTGGTCACCGGCGGCGCCGGATTCATCGGCAGCCACATGGTCGACCTTCTGCTGGACCGCGGCTTTGCCGTGCGCGTGCTCGACAACTTCACCGGCGGCCACGAGCGCAACCTGTCCCACCAGAACGGCAATCCCGACCTCTCCGTCGAGCGCGGCGACATCCGCGATCTAGAGACCGGCTCGCCGCTGTTCGACGGCGCGCGCTTCGTGTTCCACTTCGCCGGCATCGGCGACATCGTGCCGTCCATCGAACGCCCCGTCGACTACATGGACATCAACGTCCAGGGCACGGTGAAGGTGCTGGAATGCGCGCGGGCGGCGGGCGTCAAGAAGCTGGTCTACGCCGCGTCGTCGTCGTGCTACGGGCTGGCCGACGTGCCGACGCGCGAGGATCACCGGATCGAGCCGAAGTATCCCTATGCGCTCAGCAAATACCAGGGCGAACAGGCGGCGCTGCACTGGCACAAGGTCTACGGCCTGCCGGTCAACTCGATCCGCATCTTCAACGCCTACGGCACGCGGGTGCGCACCACCGGCGCCTACGGCGCGGTGTTCGGCGTGTTCTTCAAGCAGAAGCTTTCCGGCAGGCCCTACACCGTCGTCGGCGACGGCACGCAGGGACGCGATTTCCTCTACGTCACCGACGTCGCCCGCGCCTTCCTGGCGGCCGCAGAGACGGACCGCGTGGGAGAAATCTACAACCTGGGCGCCGGCAACCCGCAGACGGTCAACCGCCTGGTCGAACTGCTGGGCGGCGATGTCGTCCACATTCCCAGGCGGCCGGGCGAGCCCGACTGCACCTGGGCCGACATCGCCAAGATCACCCGCGATCTGGGCTGGCGGCCCGAGGTGTCCTTCGAAGAGGGCGTCGGACGCATGGTCGCCGAGATCGACAACTGGCGCGACGCGCCCCTGTGGGACCCCGCAAGCATCGAACAGGCGACCAGGACCTGGTTC
>PFFW01000150.1 GCA_002781745.1 Rhodospirillales bacterium CG15_BIG_FIL_POST_REV_8_21_14_020_66_15 | reverse complement strand
CTGGCGCCCTACCGCAAGGACGCCGTCTGACGGTCCCGGGGGCCCGGACCTTGCCGTTCCTGTGCCCTTTCGTGGGAAAGGCCCATGTAGAGGCTGACGCACATGACAAGCAGGACCACCGTGAACGGCAGGCCGACGCAGATGGCGGCGGCCTGCAGCGCACCCAGCGCGTCCGACCCGCCGCCGAACAGCAGCACCCCGGCGACCACGCCCTCGATCACGGCCCAGAAGATGCGCTGCGGCACCGGGGCGTCCAGCTTGCCGCCGGCGGTGATGCTGTCGATGACCAGCGAGCCCGAGTCGGACGAGGTGATGAAGAACACCAGCACCAGGCAGATGGCGACGAACGAGGTGACGTCGGCGAGCGCCAGATTGTCCAGCATCTGGAACATGGCGAGCGACACGTCCTCCAGCCCGCCGGCGAGGGCGCCCATCTCGGCCCGCACCTGATAGAGGGCCGAGCCGCCGAACACGGACATCCAGACGAACGTCACCAGGGTCGGCACCAGCAGGACGGCGATCAGGAATTGCCGGACCGTACGACCCTTGGACACGCGGGCGATGAACATGCCGACGAACGGCGACCAGGAAATCCACCACGCCCAGTAGAACACGGTCCAGCCGTGGAGAAATTTCTCGTCCTCGCGCCCGATCCAGTTGCTGAGCGGCACGATGGTCTCCAGGTAGTTCTCGCCGGTGTGGACGAGGCTGGTGAGGATCGCCGCCGTCGGTCCGACGACCAGGACGAAGGCCAGCAGCAGCGCCGCCATGGACATGTTTATGTTCGACAGCACCTTGACCCCGCCGTCGAGCCCGCGCACCACCGAGAGCACGGCTATCGAGGTGACGCCGACGATGATGGCGATCTGCGTGTTGATGGTGTTGGGGATGTCGAACAGGTAGTGCAGGCCGCTGGCCGCCTGCTGCGCGCCGAAGCCCAGCGACGTCGCCAGACCGAACAGGGTCGCGAACACGGCGATGATATCGACCGCGTGCCCGACCCAGCCCCAGGTGCGGTCCTTCATCAGCGGGTAGAAGCCGGACCGTATGGTCAGCGGCAGGTCCTTGTTATAGGTGAAGAAGGCGAGCGACAGCCCGACCACGGCGTAGATGGCCCAGGGATGGAGGCCCCAGTGGAACATCGTGGCGCCCAGGGCCGCGTCGGCACCGCCCGGCGTGCGCGGCTTCACACCCAGGGGCGTGCCGTGCCAGTTGGTGTAGTAGGCGGTGGGTTCGGCCACCGACCAGAACATGAGCCCGATGCCCATGCCCGCGGCGAACAGCATGGCGAACCACGACCACGTCGAGAATTCCGGCTTGGCGTCGTCGCCGCCCAGCCGGATACGCCCCACGGGCAGGAAGATCAGCGCCAGGCAGAAAATGACGAAGACGTTGGCGGCGGCCATGAACAGCCAGTCGAAATGATCGATGGACCAGGTCTTGGCGCCGTCGAAGATCTCCTTGGCCGGACCCGGCGAAATCAGCACGCCGATGACGAACGAAACCACGAATAGGGCGGAAATCCAAAACACCGGATGGTGAATATCCATCCCGAACTTTTGTATATTGTCCTGTCCGACTTCGTAGTCCGTATCGTAAATGTCCTCCACGAATTCGTCCTCAAGTCTGTTGCATGATTTTCCTGCCCTACTTTCAGCATAGCGAATTCCTGGACGGTCCGTGAACCCCCGGGGCGGTTGTTCCCGGATTTTCGGCGTTTTCGACCGTCCGGGATCGCGGGCGGGCGGCGGCCGACGACCCTATGGGCGCCCGGCAAGCCGCCAGGCGATGCGCTTGCGCGCGTAGTCGAGCCCGAAGATCAGGGGGGCTCCCAGCCATGCGATTCCGTAAATCGCCGGGTCCACGGGCCCCGTGCCCAGCACGGTCGCCACGGCCGGAACGTAGAGCAGCACCCAGGAGAACACCGCCTCGAACAGCACGCCGGCGACCAGCAGGCCGTTGCGGAACGCGCCCGCGTCCACGCCCGACCCGTACTGCGCGCGGCGGCCGAACAGGTTGCCGATCTGCATCAGGAGAATCGACGACAGCGCGATCCCCGTCGCCGAGCGGTAAAGGGGATCGTCCGACGCCAGGTCCTCGCCCCAGGTCCAGCCCCCGGCATGAAGGACCCAGAAGAACAGCGAAATGGAGAACGCGGCCTCGATCAGCCCCAGAAATCCATAGCTATGGGCGATCATTGGCCGGTTCAGGAGGCTGCCCTTCCTTGACCGCGGCGGCTGGCGCATGGTCTCCGGGTCCGGCTTTTCCTGGCCCAGCGCCATGGACGGCACGATGTCGGTTCCCAGATCGATGGACAGGATCTGGATCACCGTCAGGGCCAGCGGCACCGGGAACAGCATGTACAGCAGGTAGGGCACGATCTCGGGACCGTTGGACACCAGCACATAGTTGGTGAACTTGCGGATGTTGCCGAAGATGGTGCGGCCTTCCTCGATCCCGGCGACGATGGAGGCGAAGTTGTCGTCCAACAGGATGACCTGCGCCGCCTCGCGCGCCACGTCCGTGCCGCCCCGGCCCATGGCGATGCCGATGTCGGCGGACTTGAGCGCCGGCGCGTCGTTGACGCCGTCGCCGGTCACCGCCACGACCCGGCCCATCTGGTGCAGGGCGGTGACGATCTTCATCTTCTGTTCGGGCGTGGTGCGGGCGAACACGGTCGCCCCCCGTTCCAGGCGATCGACCACGTCGCGCCCGCGCATCCCGGCCAGTTCGGCGCCGGTGACCGTCGCGGCCCCCGGCGCCACGTCGGCGCCCACCATGCCCGCCTGGCGGGCGATGGCCTCGGCCGTCGCCGGATGGTCGCCGGTGATCATGATCATGGTGATGCCGGCGGTGCGGCACGTGGCGACGGCGTCCGGCACCTCGGGCCTGAGCGGGTCTTCCAGCCCCAGGAACCCGAGCAGCGAAAGATCCCGTTCGAGGGCGTCCTGATCCGGCGCCGCGTCGCCTTCGGCCAAGTCCCGCACCGCGACGGCGATGACCCGCTGTCCCCCGGCCGCCATCGCCGCCATGGCGCAGTCGGCGGCCTGCAGCGTCGCCGCGTCGGCCGTGACCAGGGAACGCAGGGCCTCCCACGCCCCCTTGACGGCAAAGCGGGTTCGCGCGCCCGAGGCCCAGACGCCGGCGGCACGGCGTTTTTCCACGTCGAAGGCGAAGTGCCGGCCGACCGCGCCCATGACCGCCGCCGCGTCGCCGCCCCGCGCCGCGAACCGCTCGGCCACCGCCTGGTCAAGGGGATCGCCCGACCAGCCTTCCGTGCCTGCTTCCAGGTCCGAGGCGGCGAGGGCGGCTTCCAGGCAGGAGCGTTCCGCCTCCCCGCCCAGGTCCGTCCCGTCCGGCGCGGCGACGCGGGTCACGCTCAGGCGGTTCTCGGTCAACGTGCCCGTCTTGTCCGTGCAGATGACGTGGACGGCGCCCAGCGCCTCGACCGCGTTCAGGCTTTTCACCAGGACGTTGCGCCGGGCCATGCGCAGGCTGCCCATGGCGAGCGACAGGGTGAAGGTGGGCAGCAGGCCCTCGGGCACGTTGGCGACGATGATCCCCATCATGAACACAAGGTTGACCCACAGCGAACGCCCCGTGACCACGCCATAGGCGAAGAACGCCAGGCCCATGGCGACGGCGATCACCGTCAGCACCCGCACCATGTGGGCGGTCTCGGCCTCGAGCGGCGAGACGGTGCGCGGAATATCGCGCGACAGCATGGCGATGCGGCCGAACTGGCTGCGGAACCCGGTGGCGAAGACCACGGCGCGGCCCGCCCCGCGCAGCACCGTGCAGCCCGCGAACGCCAGGTTGTCGGCTTCCGTGAGTTCGGCGTCCGACGCCCCGGAACGCAGGGCCACCGGGATCGCCTCGCCGGTCAGCGGCGCGTTGTTGATGATCAGGTCGTGGCAGTCGACCAGGCGCGCGTCGGCGGGCACGCGGTCGCCCTCGCGCAGCAGGATCACGTCGCCGGGCACCAGATCCTCGGCGGCGATCTCGGCCTCGGTCCCGCCGCGCAGCGCCAGCACGCGGCGCGGCAGGAACTTTCTCAGTTCCTCCATGGCGCGCTCGGCACGGAATTCCTGGACGAAGCTGAACAGCGCGTTGAGCGCCGACACGCCCAGCAGCGCCCAGCCCAGGACGTCCATGCTTTCGCCCGGCTGGACATGGTCGGCGACGAAGCAGATGCCGGCCGACACGTCCAAAAGCAGGGTGAAGAAGTTGGTGAACTGGCGGGCCAGGCTTTTCAGCCACCACAGGCCGCGCTTGGCCTCCAGGGCGTTGGGGCCGACTTCCGCCCACCGTGCCGCCGCCTCGTCCTCCGACAGCCCCTCGGGCCGGGAGTTCAGGTGGACGAAGACGTCCTCGGCCGGGATGCTCTGGACCTTGCCGGGCATTCAGGCCGATCCTTGATTTTCGGGGCCGCGATAGATCGCGACGTCGCAGGGCGTGTCGCGGACGATGATCTCCAGCGGATCGCCGAAGGTCAGCCCGCCCGACAGACTGGCGCGCGCCGCCTCCAGCGCGATCAGGTCGGTGCGCTGGCGCCCGGCGTCGAGCAGGACCTCGCGCACCCAGTCGTCGGACACGCGGACGGCGGCGTCGACGCGGACCCGCGTGAGATCGATCTCCGCCACGATGTCGCGTTCCACCGCTTCCAGGTAATCCAGCGCCTTGTGCCGGAGGGCGCCCGCCCGTTCCGCGTCCAGGCGCCGGAACCTGAACGTACCGACCTCGACGACGTGCAGCAGGTGCAGTTCCGACAGCGCCGGCGCCAGCAGGGCGAGAAGGCGGTGCGCCGCCCGCACGCCCGGCCGGTGCCCCGCGACCGGCAGCAGCAGGCGCTGCGCCGCGCCGAGCAGGCCCGGCTGCACCACCCGAAGCGCCACGGTCGTGAAATGCTGATCGTCGAGCAGCCGTTCGGACACCGTGCCCTTTAGGTATCCCCGGCGCCCGCCCCGGGCGCGCAGGCCGCACACCACAACGGTGTCGGCGCCCTCGGGCAGGCGCGCCTTCAGCCCGCCGTAGATGCCGCCGCGCATGGGCAGGATGTCGACCTCGGCCGCCACTTCGGCCAGGCCGGCGATGCGCCGGATGTTGCCGAGCTTTTCCGCCAGCGCCGCGCCGGAGACGTCCGTGGTCTCCACGTGCAGGACGTGGAGGACATGCCCTTCCCGCGCCGCGAAATTGACGGCATAGCGGGCGATCCAATCGCCGTTCACCGACCCGTCATAGGCAAGGAAGATCGCCATCGCGCGCTCCGACCCGCAGTCTCGACGGCCGTCAGCCTACTCCCTGTCCGCGACGGGCGTCTTGATCTTGCGCAACGGGGTTGCATCTCGTGCAAAAGAGGCGCGCGGGGAACGGCGGCGGGTCGACTTTTCTGGAAGATTGCCCCGGCATGCAATCCATCCGCGCCGCGCAATCCCCGGTGGCGCGCGGGCCCGCCGTATTCGACCGCCCGGCGTCCCCGCGGCGGGAGGTCACGAAAAATTCGCCTTGGGCGGGGCGCGACGGGCGGTCGCGGGGTGAAATTTCCGAACGAATCGTGTATGCTCTTTTCAAACCGGCCCCTTCCTTTGGGGGGTGAAAATACGGTGACACGTCTAGCCTGGAGGAGGCATCCATGAACCACCCGAACCATCATCGGGGCGAGGGCTTCCCTGTGGTGAACATCATAGACAGGGTAAGAGGGCTGGCCAGCGCTCCCGACGCAAGGGTTAGATCCGAACCTTTCCTTGAAAACGTCATGGCGGACCCGATCGTTCGCCAGTTGATCGCCGCCGACCATCTTGACGAGAACGACGTGCGCCGCGCCGTCGACCGCGCCCGGCGCAGGCTCTGCCACCGGTAGAGCCGCCGCAGAAAAATGTCTCGCCCTTCGAGACGGCGCGGAGCCCGTCCGCGGGCTCCGCGTCTCGAAGCATGAGGCCGGCCGCCTTTTCGGCTTTTTCAGCAGCCTGCCGGAGCGTTCCGGACCGCCGCCTCGCAACGCGGCTGGCGGCAGGTTGAATGCGCCGCTAATCTCCGAAAACAACGAACGCCCGACCACCCCCTGACGATCCGGGAGGAATCCGCCCATGCGCGCCGTCATCGCCATGATGAAGCACGAAACCAACACCTTCTCGCCCGTTCCCACGCCGATCGAACGCTTCGCCCGCGCCACCCCCATGCCCTACGAGGGCGCCGCCGCCTACCGGGCCTTCAAGGGCACCGGCAGCGGCATCGGCGGCTTCATCGACCTGGCCGAGGAGGCCGGGGCCGAGATCACGATCCCCATCGCCGCCAACGCCTGGCCGTCGGGCCCGGTGGCGGACGCCGCCTGGGACTATATGGCCGAGCGCATCCTTTCCGCCGTGAAGGCCGGCTGCGACGCCCTGTTCCTCGACCTGCACGGCGCCATGGTGACGGACAGCCGCGAGGACGGCGAGGGCAGCCTGATCCAGCAGATTCGGGCCGTCGCCCCCGACCTGCCGATCGCCGTGGCGCTCGACATGCACACCAACATGTATCCGGAACTGGCGGAGAACGTGACCTCGCTCGCCGGCTATCAGACCTATCCGCACATCGACCTCTACGAGACGGCGCGGCGCGCCGGGCGGCCCGTCTACGCCATGCTGAGGGGCGAGGCCCGGCCCACGGTGGCCTGGGGCAACCGGCCCATGCTGCCCCATGTCATGCGCCAGGGCTCCGACGACTTCCCCAACAGGGAACTCCAGGAAATGACGCGGCGCATGGAGACGGAAGGCGCCCTCGCCGCCACCCTGTTCACCGGATTCCCCCATGCGGACATCAAGAACGCCGGGGTCTCCGCCGTGGTGGTGACCGACGGGGACCTGGCCCTCGCCGAAAAGTTCCGGGACGAGCTGCTGGACTTCGCCTGGAACGAGCGCAAGGCCTTCGTCTACGAGATCGAGCCGCTGGCGCAATCCATCGCCCGCGCGAAGGACATCAGGAAGGGCGACGGCCCCGTGGTCCTGTTGGACCATTACGACAACGCCTCCTCCGGCGGCACGCAGGACACCATGACGGTTCTGGCGGCGATCCTGGAGGCCGGGCTGGAGGACGTCGCCGCCTTCGCCGTCTGCGATCCGGACGCCGTGCGGAAGATGACGCGGGCCGGCATCGGCGCCGAGATCACCCTCGACCTCGGCGGCAAGGTCGACATGCCCGCCATCGGCGAGACGGGCAAGCCCCTGAAGGTGACCGGCCGGGTCAAGGCGCTGACCGACGGCATCTACAAGAACAAGGGCCCGGCCTCGCGCGGCGTGACCATGGACATGGGACCAAGCGGCGTGCTGGATACGGGTCGCGTACAGATCTGCGTGATCTCGCGGCAGCAGGAGCCCAACGACACGGCCTGCTTCACCAGCCTGGGCATCGATCCCGCGGAAAAGACCTTCCTGATGCTGAAAAGCCGCATCCACTACCGCGCCGGGTTCGGCAAGCTCGCCAAACAGGTCATCGAATGCGCGGGCACCGGCGTCTGCGGCTCCGACTATTCCAAGCTCGATTTCAGGAACGTGCGGCGGCCGATCTATCCGCTGGACAACCTCCTGAGACATCACACCTAGAGCCGGCCAGGGTCCTACGGAGGGCTCAGCACGCCCAGGCCCGCCATTTCGGTTGGCTTGCCTCCGCCGGCAAAATCACGGAAACGGTGGTTCCCCGGCCGGCGGCACTCTCGATCTCGATGCGGCCGTCGTGCTTTTCGATCAGCGTCTTGCAGATGGCGAGGCCGAGACCCCAGCCTTCCACCGACTTGTAAGGGTCCATGTCTCCCCGGGCGAAGGGCTCGGTAATGCCGGGCAGGCTGTCCTGGGCAATGCCGCAGCCCGTATCCGTCGTCCGCAGGACGACCCAGACTGCTGACAAACCCCGTCGATTTTCGGCGGGGTTTTTCTTTGGTTGTTCGGAATGGTTGGTTTTGACGAGCGCGCGACGGCGTTTGTCC
>PFFW01000049.1 GCA_002781745.1 Rhodospirillales bacterium CG15_BIG_FIL_POST_REV_8_21_14_020_66_15 | reverse complement strand
CCCAGGGCCGGGCCGACGTTGGCGATGGCCGTGGCCGCCGAGGAGAAGGCGGTCACGAAATCAAGGCCCAGCAGGCCGAGCCCCAAGGCCAGCAGCGTGAAGCAAAGGAACCACACGAAGAAGAACGACAGCACCGAGATGATGACCTCGTCCGAGATCGGCTGCTTGTTGTAGTAGGGGATGAACACGCCGTGCGGGTGCAGAAGGTGGCGCAACTGGGTGCGGCAGGCGGCGTAGAGGATCTGGAAGCGGAACACCTTGACGCCGCAGGTCGTCGATCCGGCGCAGCCGCCGATGAACATGATGAAAAAGAAGATCGGCAGGGCGAAATGGCCCCACAGGGAATAGTCGTCCGTGGCGAATCCCGTGCCGGTGATGACCGAGATGATGTTGAAGGTGGCCAGGCGCAGGGCGTCCCCCGGGGGCCTTTCCTGCTCCAGCCACAGCCAGAACGCGGTGATCAGCACGACCACGCAGACCGTGGTCAGGAACCACTGCACCTGGGGGTCGCGGGGCAGCGCCATGAGCCGGCCCTGCAGCATGCGTACGTAGGCGATGAAAGGCAGGGCGCCGACGACCATGCCCAACGATGCGATGTAGTGGATCATCGCGCTGTCGAAGTGGCCCATGGAATCGTCGTGGGTCGAGTAGCCGCCCGTGGCGATGGTGGTCATGGCATGGGCCACGGCGTCGAAGCCGCTCATGCCCGCCAGCCAGAACGCCCCCGCCCATATCATGGTCAGGAACAGGTAGATGACGCCGATGGTGCTGGCGATCTGGGCCACGCGGGGCATGGCCTTTTCGGTCGACTGGTCCGTCGACTCCATGCGGAAAAGCTGCATCCCGCCGACCTTCAGCATGGGCAGAACGGCGAGCGCCATGACGATGATGCCGATGCCGCCCAGCCATTGCAGCAGGGACCGCCACAACAGGATGCCCGGGGGCAGCGATTCCAGGTTCTCGAGGATGGTCGAGCCCGTGGTGGTCAGGCCCGACATGGCCTCGAAGAAGGCGTCGGTGAAGCTGAGGCTGCGTTCCGAAAACATGAAGGGAAACGAGGCGAATACGGTCAGCGCGACCCAGCTCAGCGTCGTCACGACGAAGGCCTGACGCACGGACAGCGACCGCACGCCCGAGCTTGCCGTCAACGCCATGGCGACGCCGAGGAACAGCGTCACGCCGGCGGATGCCGCGAACACCTGCCAGTCGGGATTGCCGTGAAAGGCGTCGACCACCGCGGGTACGCACATGACCAGCGCCAATGTCGCCAGAAGCATGCCCACGATCATCAGGATGGGGCGGAAATCCATACCCTTCCCTCGTTCTGTTCCCCGTTGGCACGAGGTTTGGAGCATTTCGGGGAAAGAAGGAACCAACCCCTCGGTCGGCGCTCTAATGTCCGATCATGGCCAGGAATTCCCGGCGCGTCGTGGGATCGTCGCGGAACGCGCCCAGCATGCGCGAGGTCACCATGGTCACGCCCGGCTTGTTGACGCCGCGCGTCGTCATGCACTGGTGCGCGGCCTCGATGACCACGGCGACGCCCTTGGGTTCCAGCACGTCGTTGATGGCGTTGGCCACCTGGGCGGTCATCTTTTCCTGGATCTGCAGGCGCTTGGCATAGGCCTCGACGACCCGCGCCAGCTTCGAGATGCCGACCACCCGGCGGTGCGGAAGATAGGCGACATGGGCGACGCCGATGATCGGCACCATGTGGTGTTCGCAGTGGCTTTCCAGGCGGATGTCCTTCAGCACCACGATCTCGTCGTAGCCGTCCGTTTCCTCGAAGGTGCGCTGGAGGATTTCCATTGGGTCCGCGTCGTAGCCGGCGAAGAACTCCTCGTAGGCGCTGGCGACGCGCTTGGGCGTGTCGACCAGGCCCTCGCGCGCCGGGTCGTCGCCGGCCCAGCGGATCAGGGTGCGCACGGCCTCTTCGGCCTCGGCGCGGGTCGGCTTGCCGCCGGGCGCGTCGACGGCAGCGATGCCGGCAGACGTTTGGGGGGCGACACTCAGGTGTTTCTTGGCGGTCACGGTCGGAATTCCCGGTCCAGTTGGTTCAATTCGCTCAGTTCAGGTTGACGCGCTGGTGCGGGCTGTCCAGCGAGAAGGCGGGAACGGCCACGTCGAAGAAGTCGCCTGACTGGGACTCCATCTCGTAGGACCCCGCCATCATGCCCGACGGCGTCGCCAGCGGCGTGCCGCTGGTGTATTCGAAGGCCTCGCCGGGGCTCAGCACCGGCTGCTCGCCGACCACGCCCTCGCCGCGAACCTCGTGCGAGGTGCCGAGCGCATCCGTGATGCGCCAGTAGCGGTTGATGAGCTGTACCGTCTCCGCGCCCTCGTTCTCGATGCGCACGGTATAGGCCCAGACATAGCGGTTGTCGTCCGGCGCCGACTGTTCGGGCAGGTACTGGGGGATGACGCTGACGCGGATGCCGCGCGTCGTTTCCGAATAGCTGTAGGACTTGGTATTCATGGTATGCACGTCGTCGTTCTCTTCACGGCGCTGCGCCGCATGGTTTCAGTTTAGCCCCGCATATGGGGGGTCTGTCCACAAGGGCCAAGGGTTAGTTGCGGGCGCGCCGCGGGGGCGCGTCGGGTTCCGATCGTGAATCGGCCGCGAAATTCCGGCGTATTTCCGGAATCTTCTTGAATCCACGTGCGGGAGGGATACGCTTTAACCATAAACGGATATCGAAGGCCGGAGGAACGGCCCCTTCCTGCGAAAAAAAAAGCACCTGGGAGGTAACGATGACCAAATCCGACAACCGGCCCCGCGTCGCGGCCTTGGTCGGCCCCTACCTAAGCGGCAAGACATCCCTGCTCGAGGAAATCCTGCGCCAATGCGAGGCCGTCGACCGCAAGGGCTCGGTCAAGGACGGCAACATGGTCGGCGACGCCTCGCCCGAGGCCCGGGCGCGCCAGATGTCCACGGAAATGAACATCGCCGGCGCGACCTATCTGGGCGATCCCTGGACCTTCATCGACTGCCCCGGCTCCGTCGACCTGCTTCAGGAAGCCCACAACGCCCTCCTGGTCGCCGATGCCGCCGTGGTGGTCTGCGAGCCGGGCCAGGCCCGGGCACTGACGGCGGCGCCGATCCTCAAGTTCCTGGACCAGCACCACATTCCCCACATCATCTTCATCAACAAGATGGACACCGCCGAGGCCAGCGTGGCCGAGACCCTGGAGGCGCTCCAGGGCCTGTCCGACAGCCCCCTCGTGCTCAGGGAAATCCCGCTGCGCGACGGTGACGACGTAACCGGGCATGTCGACCTGGTCTCGGAGCGCGCCTTCCGCTGGCAGGAGGGCAGGCCGTCGGAACTGATGGAACTGCCCGAAACGGAGAAGGGCCGGGAAACGGCGGCGCGCACGGAGCTTCTGGAAAGCCTCGCCGACTTCGACGACGGGCTTCTGGAAAAGCTCCTGGAGGACGTGATACCGCAGACCGGCGAGGTATTCGGGCACCTGGCCAAGGTCCTGCAGGACGGCAAGGTGGTCCCCGTGTTCTTCGGCTCGGCCGAGCACGGCAACGGCGTGCGCCGTCTGTTGAAGGCGCTGCGTCATGAGGCGCCAGGGGCCGACGTCACCGCCGCGCGCCTGGGCGAGCCGACGTCAGGCGAAGCCGCGGTGCGGGTGTTCAAGACCCTGCACGCAGGGCACGCGGGCAAGATGTCGTTCGCCCGCGTATGGTGCGGTGAGATCGCGGACGGCATGACCACGTCCCAGGGCCGCGTCTCGGGCATGTCCAAGGCGCTGGGCCAGAAGACGGAAAAGGTCGCCAAGGCCGGACCCGGCGAGGTCGTGGCGCTCGGCCGCATGGACGAGGTGCGGACCGGCGACCTGGTCTCCGCCTCGGGCAAGGCCAAGGGCATGGCCTGGCCCAAGCCGCTGACGCCGCTGTTCTCCATGGCCATCCACGCCGCCAACCGGGGCGACGAGGTCAAGATGTCGGGAGCGCTCGCCAAGATCATCGAGGAGGACCCCTCGCTCTCCCACGAGCACAATCCGGACACGGGCGAGATGCTGTTGTGGGGCCAGGGCGAAATGCACCTGCTGATCGCCCTCGACAAGCTCAAGGGCAAGTTCAACATCGACGTGGAAAGCGAGCGGCCCCAGGTGCCCTACAAGGAAACCATCCGCAAGCCGACCAGCCAGCACGCGCGGCACAAGAAGCAATCCGGCGGCCACGGCGAATTCGGCGACGTGCACCTCGACATCAAGCCGCTCGGCCGCGGCGAGGGCTTCACCTTCGGCGACACCATCTCCGGCGGCGTGGTGCCGAAGCAGTACATTCCGGCGGTCGAGGCCGGGGTGCGCGAATACCTGGCGCGCGGCCCCCTGGGCTTTCCCGTGGTCGACGTTGCCGTGACCCTGACCGACGGGCAGTACCACAACGTGGACTCCTCCGACATGGCGTTCCGCAAGGCCGCCCAGCAGGCCATGCGCGAAGGCATGCCGAACTGCCAGCCGGTACTGCTGGAGCCCATCTGCAAGGTCACCCTGTCCCTGCCGTCCGAATTCACCTCGCGCGTGCAGCGCCTGGTTTCGGGACGGCGCGGCCAGATCATGGGCTTCGACGCCAAGCCCGGCTGGGCCGGCTGGGACGAGGTGCAGATCCAGCTGCCGCAGTCGGAAATGCACGACCTGGTCATCGAACTGCGCTCCCTGACCATGGGCGTCGGCACCTTCGAATGGGCGTTCGATCACCTGCAGGAACTGATGGGCAAGGAGGCGGACCAGGTGGTCACCGCCCGGGCCCAGGCGGCGCAATAGCGCCGCGAGACGAATGACCCGGCGCAATAGCGCCGCGAGACGAATGACCCGGCGCAATGGCGGCCATCTTCCCCGGTCGGCGCAGCACAAAAAAACCGCCGGTCTCCTGGGGGAGACCGGCGAGTTTGACAGGGAGGCTTCACGTCTGGGAGACGTCGGGGCCGCAAGCCTGGGGGGCCAGGGAGCGGTCCCGGGTGCCGGATAACCTCCGGCGGGGTGGGCCGGGAGGAGGCCCAAAACTCTTGCCGTCGCCTTGCCGCTTAGGAGCCCACGGCGGCGACGGGACGAGGCTTATATAGTCCCCTGTTCTTGGCATGCCACACACAAACACGCATTCCAGATATGCATTCTGCGCATGACCTTTCAAGCGCCCTGCAAATATTGCATTCGGACGGCGGCCGACCGGTTCACGGGACGGAATCCGGACCGTTACAGGCCTATAAATTGTCCGGATTCAGGCGGCTGACCAGGAAGTCGCGGAACACGGTGATGCGTTTCGAATTCCGCAGTTCCTCGGGATAGACGAAATAGGCCTCGATGGACGGGCCGCGCAGTTCCGGCAGCACTTCCTTCAGGTTGCTCACCTCGCGGCTCATGTAGTCGGGCAGCGCGCCGATGCCCAGGCCCGCCTGCACGGCGCGGAAGATGCCGTAGATGGAGTTCACGCGCAGCACAGGTTCGCGGGTTTCGCCGGGCTTGGCGCCCGCGGTCAGCAGCCAGTTCAGGTTCTCCACGGGCGGCCGCGCGTCCTCGCCGTAGACGACCAGGTCGTGGTCGTCCAGGTCCTGGGGGCGGGCCGGCGCGCCGCGGGCGGCCAGGTATTCGGCCGAGGCGTAGACGTGATAGTTCATGGTCATGATGTAGCGCTGGATCAGGTCCGGCTGCTTGGGCGGGGCCAGGCGGATGGCCACGTCGGCCTGGCGCATGCCGAGGTCCAGTTCCGTGTCGGCCAGCACCAGGGTCACGGCGATGTCGGGATAGAGGGTCTTGAACTCGCGCATGCGCGGGGTCAGCCAGATGGACCCGAAGGCGACCGTGGTCGTGACCTTCAGGTGGCCCCGGGCCTCGTCCTTGTTGTCGGCGATGCGGGCCTCGACCATGGCCAGCTTGGAGAACACGTCGTGCGCCGTGCGGAACAGCAGTTCGCCCTGCTCGGTCAGGATCAGGCCGCGCGCGTGGCGGTGGAACAGCGGAACCCGCAGGCTTTCCTCAAGCGCGCTGATCTGGCGGCTGACCGCCGACTGGCTCAGGTGCAGGTCCTCGCCGGCGCGGGTGAAACTGCCCGCTTCGGCGACGGCGTGAAACACCCGCAGTTTGTCCCAGTCCATGGGATTGCCCCCTGATCGGTCCATCGGGCGCGCTCCCTCTATGCGCCCGGGCCGGCTGTTGCGCCTATTCGGCGGCCGCCTGCGTCGTTTCCTGGGCGGCCAGGAAGTGTTCGGCCTCCAACGCCGCCATGCATCCGGTGCCGGCCGCCGTGACGGCCTGGCGGAACACCTTGTCCTGGACGTCGCCGGCGGCGAACACGCCCGGAATGTTGGTCTTGGTGCTGTCCGGTTTGGTGATGATGTAGCCTTCGCGGTCCATCTCGATCTGGCCCTTGAACAGCTTGGTGTTGGGGTCGTGGCCGATGGCGATGAACACGCCGTCGGCGGCGCGTTCCGCGATCTCGCCGGTCTTCACGTTCTTCAGCTTCATGCCCGTGACCACGGGCGGGGTGCCGCCGCCCAGCACCTCCTCCAGCACCGTGTCCCACAGGACCTCGATCTTTTCGTTCTTGAACAAGCGGTCCTGCATGATCTTCTCCGCGCGCAGTTCGTCGCGGCGGTGGATCAGCGTCACGCGCGAGGCGAAATTGGTCAGGAACAGGGCTTCCTCGACCGCCGTGTTGCCGCCGCCGATCACGGCGACCTGCTTGCCGCGATAGAAGAACCCGTCGCAGGTCGCGCAGGCCGACACGCCGAAGCCCATGAACTTCTCCTCGGACGGCAGGCCCAGCCAGCGGGCACTCGCGCCCGTGGCGATGACCACCGCGTCGCCCGTGTAGACGGCGCCCGTGTCGCCCGCGGCGCGGAACGGCCGGGCCGACAGATCGACCTCCATGATCGTGTCCTCGATCATTTCCGTGCCCACGTTCCTGGCCTGCTCGTACATCTGCTCCATCAGCCAGGGGCCCTGGATCGGCTCGGCGAAGCCCGGATAGTTCTCCACGTCCGTGGTGATGGTCAGCTGGCCGCCCGGCTGCAGGCCGCGCACCAGGATCGGCGACAGGTTGGCGCGCGCGGCGTAGACGGCGGCCGTGTAGCCGGCGGCGCCGGAGCCGATAATCAGGACCTTGGCGTGGCGGGGGGCTTCAGGGGAATTGGGCATGGGGCGTTCTACCTTTTGTGGGACGGGTCGGGGGGTCGCGGCTGCCCAGGCGCCGCGACCGTGCGGAACTCCAAGATAAGTGTGCCCTGCCCGGACCGCAAGCATCAGCGGAGGAGGCTTTCCCCCGGAGCCATTATAATATAATTTCGCAACAAAATTTCGTTGCTTCCCGGGGTTAGGAAACGATCATGCAGCGCGTGAAACTGGACAAGATCGACCGGCGCATCCTGCGCGACCTGCAGGCCGACGGCCGCATGACCAATGTGGAACTGTCGAAACGGGCCGGGATCTCGGCGCCGCCGTGCCTGCGCCGTGTGCGGGCGCTGGAGGACGCGGGCTTCATCCGCGGCTACCACGCCGACCTGGAGCCCAGGATGCTGGGCTTCAACGTCACCGTGTTCGCCCAGGTCGGCCTCAACTCTCAGGCCGAGCACGACCTGGAGGCCTTCGAGAAGGCGGTCCGCGCCTGGCCCCAGGTGCGCGAATGCCACATGCTGGCGGGCGAAACGGATTTCCTGCTGAAGGTCGTGGCCGCCGACTGGGATGCCTACCAGGAGTTCCTGACCACCAAGCTGACCGCCGCCCCCAACGTCAGCCACGTGAAATCGGCGCTGTCGATCCGCGCGTCCAAGCTGAAGCCCGGCGTGCCGGTGGACGTGGATGCGCCCGACGATACCGATTGATCGCGGCCCGGCGGGCCGCCGTTATTTCCCCATGTTTTCCAGCAGATCCCCCGCGATCTGCGATCCGCCCGCCTTGGCGCGGGTGATGGCGACCAGCGCCTGGCCGCGATCCGGTGCCGTGCCGCGCCCGGTCAGATAGGCGCGCCCGACCAT
>PFFW01000076.1 GCA_002781745.1 Rhodospirillales bacterium CG15_BIG_FIL_POST_REV_8_21_14_020_66_15 | reverse complement strand
AGCGGATAGAGCACCATCCCCGGGATGCGGGGGTCTTCGAGGTCTCGGGTATGATCCAGAAAGCTCACGCTCATGGTCGGTCCTCCTTGTCCCGGCCATAAGAATCCAGTTCCTCCATCAGCGCATTAACGATTTATGATTCCGCCCTGGCGGCGCCCCGAACCAAGCCGACGTGTTCACGGAAAAATGCGACAATCATTCTCGCTTGAGAGAATTTTGTAGGATATGTTACGCCTGTAAGCATTCGCGGGTGCGGTCAGGCCGAATGTCCGCGGAAAACAAGGTAATAAACCGATTTCAGATAGCCAGGGAGCAATCTACATATGTTGAAGAGAGCGAGTTTTGCTGTCGCCGCGGTTGCGGCCGTCAGCATCGCATCGGGGGCCCAGGCGGGCACTCTCGATGATGTGAAGGCGCGTGGTATCCTGCACTGCATCGTGAACACCGGCCTGCCCGGGTTCTCCTTCACGGACGCCAACGGGCGCTGGTCGGGCTTCGACGCCGACATGTGCCGTTCCGTGGCCGCCGCGGTCCTGGGCGACGGCGAGAAGGTCAAGTTCATCCCGGCCACCGGCAAGACCCGGTTCACGCTGCTGAACTCCAAGGAAGGCGACGTCATCTTCCGCAACACCACCTGGACCTTCGTGCGTGACGTGGACGTGAAGCTGACCTTCATCCACACGACCTATTACGACGGCCAGGGCTTCATCATCCGCAAGTCCAAGGGCGTGAAGAGCGCCAAGGAACTGGACGGCGCCACCGTGTGCATCCAGACCGGCACGACGACCGAATTGAACCTGGCCGACTTCTTCCGCGCCAACAAGATCAAGTACACGCCGGTGCCGATCGAGGACAGCTCGGAAGCGCGCAAGAACTACCTGGCCGACCGCTGCGATGCGTACACCACCGACGCCTCGGGCCTGGCCGCCACCCGCGCCACCTTCGAGAAGCCCTCGGATCACGTGATCCTGCCGGAAATCATCTCCAAGGAACCGCTCGGCCCTGTCGTCCGTCACGGCGACAACCAGTGGGAAGACATCGTGCGCTGGGCCGTGTTCGCCCTCATCCAGGCCGAGGAATCCGGGGTTACCGCCGCCAACGCCGACCAGATGGCGAAATCGCCGCCGAACCCCGACGTCGCCCGTCTGCTCGGTGCCGAAGGCGATCTTGGTTCCATGCTGGGCCTCGACAAGGCCTGGGCGTTGCGTGCCATCAAGGCCCAGGGCAACTACGGCGAGATCTTCGAGCGTAACGTCGGGCCGAAAACGCCGATCGGTCTGGAACGTGGCCTGAACGCCCTGTACACCAACGGTGGTCTGCAGTACGCGCCGCCGTTCCGGTAAGCCGAAGGGCAACCCGTGTAATTGACGAAACATACGCGCCGGTGGGGCAACCGCCGGCGCGTCTTCGTTTCCAGGCAGACTTTCCGGCGATCGGGCGACGGGGCCCGGACCGCCCAACAAGATCAACAGGGGGCTGACGTGACCACGACAGTGGAACAACGAAGCACGACAGCACAGGGCGCGCCCAACGTGCTGTTGAAACTCTGGCGAAACAAGGAGACCCGCTCGGTCATCATTCAGATCGTGACCATTGCGCTGCTGTTCGCCTTTTTCGCCTACATCATCAACAACGCGGTACTGAACCTGCAGGCGCTGGGCAAGACGTTCAGCTTCGACTTCCTGAAGGAGCCGGCGTCCTACGACATCAACCAGGCGCTGATCGAATACACCTCGCGCTCGTCCCATGCGCGGGCCATGCTGGTGGGGATCCTGAACACCGCCCTGGTCGCCGTTTGCGGCATCGTCACGGCGACGGTGGTGGGCTTCCTGCTGGGCGTCATCCGGCTGTCCAGCAACTGGTTGGCGGCGCGCCTGGTATACGTGTTCATCGAGTTCACCCGCAACGTGCCGGTGCTGCTGCACATCCTGCTGATTCACGGCATCATCGTGCACTTCCTGCCGTTGCCCAAGCAGGCGATCAACGTGGCGGACGCCCTGTTCCTCTCCAATCGCGGCGTCTATGCGCCGCGCCCCGAATTCCTTGACGGCTTCGTCTATACCACGGTCGCGTTCGTGGTCGCGGTGATCGGCGCCGTGCTGTTCCGCCGCTGGGCCAAGAAGGTGCAGGAGGCGACCGGCAAGATCTACCCCGTGTTCTCGATCTGCCTCGGCGTCGTCGTCGTCCTGCCGCTCGTCGTGTTCCTGCTCTCGGGTTCGCCGCTGACCTGGGAAATGCCCAAGATGGGCCGCTTCAACCTGCAGGGCGGCGTCGTGATGCTGCCCGAGTTCCTGGCGCTGTGGCTGGCGCTGTCGCTTTACACCTCGGCCTTCATCTCCGAGATCGTGCGATCCGGCATCATGGCGATCAGCAAGGGCCAGTGGGAGGCCGCGGGCGCATTGGGGATCCGCCGCAACCGGACCCTGCAGCTCGTCATCATCCCGCAGGCGCTGCGCGTCATCATCCCGCCGCTGGCCAGCCAGTACCTGAACCTGACCAAGAACTCGTCCCTCGCCATCGCCATCGGCTACATGGATATCGTCGCCACCATCGGCGGCATCACGCTCATGCAGACGGGCAAGGAGATGGAGACGATGATCATCGTGCTGCTGATCTATCTCAGCTTCTCGCTGGTCATCTCGGCCTTCATGAACTGGTACAACAAGCGCATCGCGCTGGTCGAACGGTAAGGGAGCGGATCATGGCGAATTCACACAATCCCGACATGACACCGGGCCTCACCAACGCCTACGATCCCGGCGAGCATCCGGATTGGCCGGCGCCGTCGTCGGTCAAGGGACCGGTCCATTGGATCAAGACCAACCTGTTCGGCTCGGTCACCAACACCCTGCTGACCCTTCTGGCGATCTATCTGCTCTACAAGATCATCCCGGCGCTGGTGCAATGGTTTTTCGTCGACGCCGCCTATACCGGCGCCTCGCGCAAGGAATGCGAGGCGCAGGCCGGCGGCGCCTGCTGGGCCTTCATCGGCAGCCGCCTGCAACTGTTCATCTACGGCTTCTATCCCGAAGTCCAACGCTGGCGGGTCAATCTGTCGGTGGTGCTGCTGGCCGCCGCCCTGGTGCCGATCCTGTTCGACCAGGTGCCGCAGCGGGGCAAGTGGCTGATCTATTCGGCGCTCTATCCATTCATCGCCGCCTGGCTTCTGGTCGGCGGCATCGGCGGCCTGGAATACGTGCCGACCGACAAGTTCGGCGGCCTGATGCTGAACGTGGTGATCGGCGTCACGGGCATCGCCTTCTCGCTGCCGATCGGCATCTGCCTGGCGCTCGGCCGGCAGTCGCACCTGCCGATCCTGCGCATCGTCTGCGTCGCGTTCATCGAGTTCATCCGCGGCGTGCCGCTGATCACGCTGCTGTTCGTGGCGGCGGTGATGCTCAGCTATTTCGTGCCGCCGGGCACCAACTTCGACCTTCTGGTTCGCATGCTGATCATGGTCACCCTGTTCGCCTCGGGCTATATGGCCGAGGTCATCCGCGGCGGCCTGCAGGCGATCCCCAAGGGCCAGTACGAGGCGGCCGATTCCATGGGCCTCAAGTACTGGCAATCCATGCGCCTGATCGTCCTGCCGCAGGCGTTGAAGATCTCGATCCCCGGGATCGTCAACACCTTCATCGCCCTCTACAAGGACACCACCCTGGTCATCGTCATCGGCCGGCTGGACATCCTGGGCATCGGCCGCTCGTCGCTGGCCGACAGCAAGTGGCAGGGCCTGTCGACCGAGGTCTACGTCTTCGTCGCCGTCTTCTTCTTCATCAGCTGCTTCCTCATGTCGCGGTACTCGCTGTACCTCGAGAAGAAGCTGCACACGGGTCATTAAGAGGAGCCACCAACCATGGCTGAAACGCAAACCGCCGAACGGACCGGCTCGATCGGGTCGTCCAAGGGCTCGGACGACATCATCGTCATCCGCAACATGCACAAATGGTACGGCGACTTTCACGTCCTCAAGAACATCAACCTGACCGTGAAGTCCAAGGAACGCATCGTCGTCTGCGGCCCCTCGGGGTCCGGCAAGTCGACCATGATCCGCTGCATCAACCGGCTCGAGGAACACCAGCAGGGCGATATCTTCGTCGACGGCATCGAACTGACCAACGACCTCAAGAACATCGACCTGATCCGTCGCGAGGTCGGCATGGTGTTCCAGCACTTCAACCTGTTCCCGCACCTGAGCGTGCTGGAGAACTGCACCCTCGGGCCCATCTGGGTGCGTCAGACGCCGAAGAAGGAGGCCGAGGCGATCGCCATGCAGTACCTGGAGCGCGTCAAGATCCCCGAACAGGCGCTCAAGTTCCCGGGCCAGCTCTCGGGCGGCCAGCAGCAGCGCGTCGCCATCGCGCGGTCGCTCTGCATGAACCCCAAGATCATGCTGTTCGACGAGCCGACCTCGGCCCTCGACCCGGAAATGATCAAGGAGGTGCTCGATACCATGATCGAGCTGGCCGACACCGGCATGACCATGCTGGTCGTCACCCACGAGATGGGCTTCGCCAAGACCGTGGCCGACCGGGTGATCTTCATGGACGGCGGCGAGATCATCGAGCAGAACGAGCCCAATCCGTTCTTCGAGAACCCGCAGCACGAGCGGACCAAGCTGTTCCTCAGCCAGATTTTGGCGCATTAAGCCGGTCGCCCCGCGCGGGCGCTCCGTGAGTGCGCGCCGGCGTTTTGACCCACGTTGAAATATTGCTGAAGGACAATGTGCAGCGATATTCCTACGAACGCGGCAAATGTGTCGGTTGCTGACCAGCGCATTATCGACGTCTGGGAGGTCCGGAAGTTCGATGCCAATTTGCTCGCGCAACTTGAGGAAAACGAGCCTCTAATCACAGGCTATTTCGAGGCGGAAAAGCAAATTTTCTTGTCACACGATCTTGGTCGTGACCCTAGGCGGTCGATGCTTCGCCCCAGTAATCCGTACGCGCACGGCTTCCTTGAATTAAAGGAAATGATCGGACTGCAAATGGAGATGCGTACGATCAGGGCGTTCCACTACACGCGCCTCACCGATGACGAAGTTGAGAACATCTTGGAAGCCGGAATTCAAGTTTCAACGCCGGAAACCTTGCGCCAACGGCTTGACGCAATAGTCAGCTCCGGAATTCTATCCGTAGATGTGGCAGACCAACTCTTTGCAGAAAGTCCGTTTCACAGCGATCAGTTGGATGCGAGGTTGGGAAAATTCTGGCTAACTTCTCATCCTTTGGCGATTTGTAACTCCGGTGTCGTTCCGCTTATGGAGCGTTGGGGTGGCGAAGTCGCTTCAATGTGGGTTCGTGATCGTTCGCTTTCTGACCCACTCCTGAAAATTGGACGGCCGCGGATCATTGAGGTTGCTGTCCCTTTGAATGCTACCAAGCATAGCTATATGGCTGGCGGGGCGATCATAGCGACGTTCGGGCGATCGCGGGGCACGACCCCAGAAAAGTTCGCCTTTGACTTATACGTTGAGGTCGCGCTGCCTCCCCAGGCGGTGCTCGCTGTTCATGCAGAGGGAGATATAGCCTTCAACGCGATGGGGCGCGAATATCCTGAAGGGTATATCGATGTTGATGTCGGTCTATGGGAAGAGCTTACCGGGGAAGGGGAATGATCGGCTAATGATCGGCAAATAAGGCCAATAACTGGTATTGTCACCAAGTGGCCTATGTCTTGCACTTAATTCAATCCCCGCCAGATCAGCATCGCACCGAGGATCAGCAGGCCGGCCTGCACGATGCGGCGGAACAGCGCTTCCGAGATGCGCCGGCGGATCAGGTAGCCGGTGGTGATGCCGACGGCCATCGGAACGACGCCGAGCGCCGAGGCCCAGAACTGCGGCCAGGACAGGTGGCCCTCGGTGATCAGGCGTAGGTAGAGCGGCACCGAGCCCATGAACGCGCCGAAGGCCAGCAGGGTGACGAACAGGTTCTTGTGCAGGCGCATCGCCGCGAAATAGGCGATCATCGGCGTGAAGGCCCCCGTCGCCCCGGCGCACAGGCCGATCAGGCCGCCGGCCAGCGGATTGACGATGCGCCCGTGGCGCTGCAGGAAGGTCGCGTTGGGGGTGGCGATCTGCGCCGCCGTGGTGACGATGACGACGCAGCCGAGGGCGAGGGCGATGACCTGCGGGTCGAGCGAGGTGAGGGCGCCGGCGCCGAACCACACGCCCGCCACCAGCAGCGTCAGGAACGGCCAGAACCGCCGCAGCGCCTCGCGGTGATGGCCGGATTCAACGATCTGCCAGATGTTCGAGATCGCCACCGGTACCAGGAACAGGGTCACCGCCTGCGCCGGGTCGATCACCATGACCATGATCGGCAGGCCGACGGCCGGAATGCCGGCCCCCAGCACGCCCTTGACCAGCGAGCCGGTAAACAGGCCCAGGACGATGACCGTAAGGGCGGTGGCGGTGAAGTCCGGCAGGGTCATGGTGGGAGCGTCCGCCGGAGAAGCGAGATGTCCGGGTGGGGTTGAGGGGCGGAATCAGGTGATGATCGGCGTGTCCTCGCGGGCACCCCATTCGGACCACGAGCCGTCATAGACCGCGACGTCCTCCTTGCCGATCAGGTAGAAGGCGAGGGCCGCGTAGCAGGCCGTGACGCCGGACCCGCAACTCGTCACCAGGGGGCGTTTCAGGTCGATGCCCGCCTTGGCGGCGAGCGCGGCGATCTGCTCGGCCGAGCGCATGGTGCAGTCCCTGTCGGGGTTCATCAGGTCGCCGTAGGGCAGGTTCAGCGCCCCCGGCATGTGGCCGGAGCGCATGCCGGCGCGCGGTTCCGGCGCCTCGCCCGTGAACCGGGCGGCGGCGCGCACGTCGACCACGTCCTCGCGCTTGCTGTCCAGCACGGCCAGAACCTGGTCGATCGAGCGCACCAGGGTATGGTTCTCGCGGGCCGTGAAGTGGCGTTCCTGCGGAATGGGGACGATGTCCGTGACCGGGCGGTTCTCGGCCAGCCACTTGGGCAGGCCGCCGTCCATCACCGCCACGTCGTCGTGGCCGAACAGGCGGAACATCCACCACACCCGGGCCGCCGCCATGCCGCCGCCGTTGTGGTCGTAGCAGACGATGCGGATGCCGTCGCCGAGCCCCAGCTTGCGCACCTTCGAGGAAAAGATCTCGGCGGGGGGGATCATGTGCGGCAGAGGATTGTCAGGATTTTTGACGTCGTCGATGTCGAAGAAGACGGCGCCCTCGAGGTGCTGTTTCCCGTATTCCTCGGCACCCTTGCGGCCATCGTTGGGCAGGTAATAGGTGCAGTCGACGATGCGAACGTCGGGCGCCGTCATGTGTTCGGCGACCCAGCCGGTCGAAACCAGGGCTTGCGGGTTGGAATAGGGCATGTGGAGCGCTCCCGTGCGACGTCAGGGCAGGAAGTCCGGGACCGGCAGGCCCTTGGACTTCAGGAACTCGCGGTTGAACAGCTTGGAACTATAGCGCGTGCCGACGTCGCACAGGATGGTGACGATGGTCTTGCCCGGCCCCAGTTCCCTGGCCATGCGCACGGCGCCCGCGACGTTGATGCCCGACGAACCGCCGAGCACCAGGCCCTCGTCCGTGATCAGGTCGAAGATCACGGGCACCGCCTCCTGGTCGTCGATGACGTAGGGGTGTTCGACCTTCAGGTCCTCGATGATGGCGGTGACGCGGCCCAGGCCGATGCCCTCGGTGATCGAGCCGCCCTCGGTCGCCTTGGCCTCGCCGTCCTTGAACAGGTGGTACATGGCCGCCCCCTTGGGATCGGCGCAGCCGACCACCAGGCTGGGATTCTTTTCGCGAAGGTACGTCGAGGTGCCGGCCAGCGTGCCGCCGGTGCCGACGGCGCAGATGAAGGCGTCGACCTTGCCGCCCGTCTGGTCCCAGATTTCCGGGCCCGTCGTTTCGTAATGGGCCTTGCGGTTGTCCAGGTTGTTCCACTGGTCGGCGAACAGCACG
>PFFW01000046.1 GCA_002781745.1 Rhodospirillales bacterium CG15_BIG_FIL_POST_REV_8_21_14_020_66_15 | reverse complement strand
TAACCGGCACCGGACGGGCCAAAAAACCCGAGGAATCGGCCGGTTCCGCGTCTTCTCCCGCAGTCGCGCCGGCGGCGGCCCAGGAACGCGACCGGGGCACCATCGACGCCCTGATCCGGTCCCGCACGGCGACGCCGCGGGCGGCGGAAGCGCCGCAGCCGGCCTCGCAGCCGGTGCAGGCGGCGCCCGCACGGGCCGCGCAGCCGGCCGCTCCGGCTCCCGTCAAGGCGCCCCTGGGCGGGGTCGATCCCGCCGACCGGCTGCCCTCGGCCGACACGGAGGACGATCTTCTGGACATCCCGGCGTTCCTCCGCCGGCAAGCCAACTGAAGGGACGGCGGAACGCCGTAACATTCAGAAACAAATGTTGATTTGAGAGGATCCCGGGTTCTGGTTATTCAGGAACCCGGGATTTCTTCAATCCTGCGGCGCCACGCGCCGGAACTAATGGTTAATCAAGAACCAAGGTTCGCGAAGAACCGAAAAATTAAAGGCAACGGGGAACCTGATGGGTTTGATCACCGCCGTCCGGAAAGACCGGCAGACGAAGACCGCGGCCAAGGAAGCTGTTCGCCAGCGGACCTTGAAGAAGGCGGTGTCGCTGACCGGAATAGGCCTGCATTCCGGCGCCGAGGTGACCTTGACCCTGAATCCCGCGCCGGCCGACCACGGCATTCATTTTCACCGCACCGACGTGACCGCGGGTGCTTCCGACAAGGCGGCCGTCGCCGCCCGTTGGGACCGGGTCGCCGACACGCGCCTGTGCTCGGCGCTGGCCAACGATCATGGCGTCACCATCGGCACGGTCGAACACCTGATGGCGGCGCTGGCCGGCTGCGGCATCGACAACCTGCGCATCGAACTGGACGGCCCGGAAGTTCCGGTCATGGACGGCAGCGCCCAGCAGTTCGTCGACGTCATCCGCGCCGCCGGCGTGGTCGAGCTTTCCGCCGCGCGCCGGGTCATCCGCGTGCTCAAGCCGGTTGCCGTGGAGAGCGAACAGGGGCGCGCCGAACTGGCCCCGGCGGCGGTGTTCTCCGTCGATTTCGAGATCGAATTTCAAAGCCGCGCGATCCGCCGCCAGCACCTTCGCCTGGGCGTCGTCAACGGCGCCTTCTGCAAGGAACTGGCCAACGCACGGACCTTCGGCTTCATGCACGAGGTCGAAGCGATGCAGAAGGCGGGGCTGGCCCGCGGCGGCTCGCTGGACAACGCCATCGTGATCGACGGCGACAAGGTCCTGAACGACGGCGGCCTGCGCCACGTGGACGAGTTCGTGCGCCACAAGGCGCTGGACGCCGTGGGCGACCTGTACCTGGCGGGAAGCCAGATCATCGGCGCCTACCGCGCCGAACGGGCGGGTCACGCCATCAACAACGCGCTTCTGCGCAAGCTGTTCGCCGATCCGGACGCCTGGTGCTACGACGTGCTGCGCGGCGACGAATCCAAGACCGCCATGGACGGCGGCATCAAGGCGGAGGCCGCCGTCGTCTGATCGGTCGGGCGGAATCGGCGGGTCGAGCGGCGGCGCCCTGCGGCGCCGTTTTCGTTTGCCCGCCCGCACCATCGCGCGCCGGGGCCTTGCAGATCGGCGATAGGGGGCCCAAATCCCCGGGGAGAGGGGAGATTGGCCTTTTTGAAAAGGCTTTCCTGCATGGTATATTCCGGGTGCCTGGCGTTCTCCGGCCCGTCCGGGGGCCCGAACGCCGTATCCTGAGGCCAGAAGACAAAGATCAACCGCCGATGAGCATGTCCGATCGGATCAGAATTCTTGTACCCGCCGTGGCGGTCTGCGCCGCGTTGTCCGCCTGCTCGCTGTTTGAGGACGAGAAGCCCGCCTACGTGGAAAAGCCCGTGGACGAGCTTTACAACCGGGGCGTCGACCAGATGGGCGGCAACAAATTCGCCGACGCGGCGCTGACCTTCGAGGAGGTCGAGCGCCAGCATCCCTATTCCGTATGGGCGACCAAGGCGCAGATCATGGCCGCCTACGGTTACTACAAGTCCAACAACTACGACGAGGCCATCGCCGCCCTCGACCGTTTCATCCAGCTTCATCCCACCCACCAGGACGTTGGCTACGCCTACTACCTGAAGGGCCTGACCTATTACGAGCAGATCTCCGACGTCACCCGCGACCAGCAGATGACCCGTCTGGCGCTCGAAAGCCTGAAAGAGGTCGTTACCCGCTTTCCGGACAGCAAGTTCGCCCGCGACGCCAAGTTCAAGATGGAACTGACCTACGACCACCTGGCCGGCAAGGAGATGGAGATCGGGCGCTACTATCACAACCAGCATCAGTACCTGGCCGCCATCAACCGGTTCCGCACCGTCGTCGACAATTACCAGACCACGACCCACGTGCCGGAAGCCCTGCACCGCCTGACGGAGGCCTATCTCGCCCTCGGCCTCAAGGACGAGGCCCGCAAGACCGCCTCCGTCCTGGGCCACAATTTCCCGGGCAGCGAATGGTACATGGATTCCTACGAGATGCTGACCGGTGAGCAGGTCCGTCCCAAGGAAGAGGAAAAGGCCTGGTACGACAAGCTGAAGATCTGGTAGGGCGGAAGACCGGCCCATGTTGACAAGCCTGACGGTTCGGGATGTGGTGCTCATCGACCGCCTGGCGCTGGAATTTCCCGCCGGACTCTGCGTCCTGACCGGCGAGACCGGGGCCGGGAAGTCCATCCTTCTGGACGCCCTGGGGCTGGCGCTGGGTGTGCGGGCCGAGGCCCGCCTGGTCCGCGCCGGGGCCGATCAGGCGGCGGTCACCGCGGCGTTCCAGGTCGCCCCCGAAGCGTCCGTCCTGGCCGAACTGGCGGAACACGGGATTTCCCCCCTGGATGACGCGGGCGGCGGCGCGGTGATCCTGCGCCGTACGCTGAGCGCAGACGGCCGTTCGCGCGCCTTCGTCAACGACGAGCCGGTAAGCGTCGGCCTTCTGAAACGCGTCGGCGAGGCCCTGGTCGAAATCCACGGCCAATTCGACAACCAGCGACTTCTCAACCCCGGCCAGCACCGCGCGTTGCTCGACGCCTTCGGCGGTCTGGGAACGGCGGCGGAGGCCTGCCGCCGGGCCTGGGACGCCTGGCAGGACGCTGCGGCGGCGCGCACCCGCGCGGCCGAGGCCCTGGCCGCCGCCCGCCGCGACGAGGACTTCCTGCGCCACGCCGCGGGCGAACTGTCGGTCCTGGCCCCGGAAGCGGGCGAGGAGGATCGTCTGGCCCGGGAACGGGCCATGATGATGCATGGGGAGAAGGTCCTGGAGGCCATGAACCGCGCCCGGGCGGCCCTTGGCGAGGGCCGCGGCGTCGAGGGCGGATTGCAGGCCGCGCTGCGCGACCTGGAGGGCGTCGCGGAGAAGGCGGGCGGGGCGCTCGAGGGCGTCATTGCCGCGCTCGGCCGCGCCCTGGACGAGGCGGCGGAGGCGGGGGCGCTTCTGGAACGCGCGTCCCAGGCCGTGGACCTCGACCCCCGCAGGATGGAGACGACGGAGGAACGCCTGTTCGCGCTGCGCGCCCAGGCGCGCAAGCACAACGTTGCCGTCGACGCCTTGCCCGCCCTGCTGGCGAAGATGGAGGCGCAGCTCGCCGCCCTCGACACCGGGTCCGGCGAGTTGCAGAGGCTTGAGCAGGCCGAGGCGGAGGCCCGAAGGGCCTATATCCGGGCCGCCGGCGACCTCGGCAAAGACCGCAAGGCCGCCGCCGCAAGGCTGGATGACGCCATCGTCACGGAACTGGCCCCCCTGCACCTGAAGGGGGCGCGGTTCGAGACCCGGTTGACGGCGCTGGACAAGGACGCCTGGGGCCCCGCCGGGGTCGAGAAGGCACAGTTTCTCATCGCCACCAACCCCGGGGCCGAGCCGGGGCCGCTCAACAAGATCGCCTCGGGCGGCGAACTGGCGCGCTTCATGCTGGCGCTCAAGGTCGTACTGGCCGACGCCGATCCGGTGCCGACCCTGATCTTCGACGAAGTCGACGCCGGCATCGGCGGCGCCACGGCGGCGGCCGTGGGCGAACGCCTGGCGCGGCTGGGCGGCTGTTGCCAAGTCCTGGTCGTGACCCATTCGCCCCAGGTCGCGGCCCAGGGGGCGAGCCACCTGAAGGTGCAGAAGGCGGCGCAGGACGACGGCGCCGCCACCACCGTCGCCGTGCTCGACGCCGACGCCCGGCGCGAGGAGATCGCCCGCATGCTGGCCGGATCGGAAGTGACCGAGGAAGCCCGCGCGGCGGCCCTGTCGTTGCTGGACCGCCGGGCCTCGTGATGCCAAATCCTCTGAAGGAAGGCGGCGACGGCCTGCGATCGGTTTCCGTCGACTGCCTGCGTCCCGAGGACGCGGCCGTCGAGCTGGAACGCCTGGCGGCGGAGATCGCCGATCACGACCGCGCCTATTACCAGCAGGACGCGCCCGTCATCAGCGACGCCGACTACGACGCGCTGCGGCTGCGCAACGAGGCCATCGAGGCCCGGTTCCCCAAGCTGGTGCGCGCCGACAGTCCGTCCCGGCGGATCGGCGCGGCGCCGGTGGAAGGCTTCGCCAAGGTCGTTCACAAGGTGCCCATGCTGTCGCTCGCCAACGCCTTCAGCCGGGAGGACGTGGCCGACTTTCTCGATAGGGTGCGGCGGTTCCTCAACCTGTCGGCGGACGAGGCCATCGAGGTCATGGCCGAGCCCAAGATCGACGGACTGTCGGTCACCGCGCGCTACGTCGACGGCCGGTTCGAGATGGCGGCCACGCGGGGCGACGGCCGGGAAGGCGAGAACATCACCGAGAACCTGCGCACCCTGAAGGACCTGCCGGACCGCATCAAACCCAAGGACCTGCTCGGCGGCGGCGTGCCCGAGGTGCTGGAGGTCCGGGGCGAGGTCTACATGGCCAAGTCCGATTTCCGCGCCCTCAACGAACGGCAGGAGGCGGCGGGCGGCAAGGTCTTCGCCAATCCCCGCAACGCGGCAGCCGGCTCGTTGCGCCAGAAGGATCCCGCCGTCACGGCGGCGCGGCCGCTGCGCGTGTTCTTCTACGGCTGGGGCGAGGTCTCGGAGATCGCCTGGAAGACCCAGGCGGAGTTCAACGAGAGCCTGGTCGATTGGGGCTTCCAGGCCAATTCGCGGGCCAGGCTGTGCCGTTCGCTGGACGAGATCATGGCCGAGTACGTCAGGACCGAGGCCGAGCGGGCGGCCCTCGACTACGACATCGACGGCATGGTCTACAAGGTCAACCGCCTGGATTGGCAGGAACGCCTGGGCCAGGTTTCCAGGGCGCCCCGTTGGGCCACGGCCCACAAGTTCGCCGCCGAGAAGGCGACCACGGTGTTGAAGGAGATCACCGTCCAGGTCGGCCGCACGGGCGTGCTGACCCCGGTCGCCAACCTGACGCCCGTCACCGTCGGCGGCGTGGTGGTCGGCCGCGCCACCCTGCACAACGAGGACTATGTGCGCGACAAGGACATCCGCGAGGGCGACACGGTCGTCGTGCAGCGCGCCGGCGACGTCATCCCCCAGGTGGTCGAGGTCGTTGCCGACAGGCGTCCGGCTGGCGCCCGGCCGTTCCGGATGCCGGACGAATGCCCCGAATGCGGCAGCCTCGCCATCCGCGAGGCCGGGGCCGCCGCCAAGCGCTGCACCGGCGGCCTGATCTGCCCGGCCCAGGCGGTCGAGCGGCTGAAGCATTTCGTGTCGCGCGACGCCTTCGACATCGAAGGGCTAGGGGCCAAGAACATCGAAGCCTTCTGGGCCGAGGGTTGGCTGAAATCGCCCGCCGACATCTTCGATGTGGAGGGCCTGACGGCGAAGCTTGAAGGCCGCGAGGGGTGGAAGGAAAAATCCATCGACAACCTCCGGAAGGCCATCGAGGAGCGGCGGACGATCAGCCTCGACCGCTTGATCTACGCCCTCGGCATCCCGCAGGTCGGTCAGGCGACGGCGCGGCTCTTGGCCCGCACCTACGGTTCCTGGGCCGCATTGAAGGCGGCGATGGCCGAGGCGCAGGACCGGGAGGGGGAAGCCTACGCCGACCTCATCGGCATCGACCAGATCGGCCCCTCCGTCGCCGACGACCTTCTCGGCTTCTTCGCCGAGCCCCACAATCGCGACGTCCTGGCGGCGCTCGAGTCCATCCTCGACATCCAGGGCATGACGGCGCCCGATACCGAGGGTTCACCCGTCGCCGGCAAGACCGTTGTGTTCACCGGGACCCTGGAAACCATGGGCCGGTCCGAGGCCAAGGCGCGGGCCGAAAACCTGGGCGCCAAGGTGGCGGGCAGCGTGTCGGCCAAGACCGATTATCTGGTCGCCGGGCCGGGTGCCGGCTCCAAGCTGAAGAAAGCGGAGGAGCTGGGCGTCACGGTGTTGACGGAAGAGGAATGGCTGGACCTGGTGGGCGGGCGCTAGACCACTACGCCCCACCGTCGCCAGCCGTCCTTCTCCGAAGCGCCCAAGGACCGGTAGAACGCCTGCGCCCGCGCGTTCGAGGCCAGCACGTTCCATTCCACCCGCTCGCAGCCCGCGGCCCGCGCGTGGTCCAGTACGGCGGTCATGAGGGCGCGGCCGGCGCCTTGGGCCCGCCAGGGCTCCGCCACGTAGAGCATCTCCAACTCCAGCGACGGCTTCGCCGCATAGGCGTAGGGAATCTCGAACACGGTCGCGAAGCCGACCGCCCGGCCGCCGGCCTCGGCCAGGGCGGCCCGCAGGCGGGGCGGGACCGCGCCGGCCCGCCGGGCGATCTCCGCCGCCGTGATGGAGAGACGGTCGGCCCAGTCCTCGAACACCGCAAGCTCGTGCATGAGGGCGAGGAGAGCGGGCGCGTCGGCTTCGGCGGTCCCGGCGGTCATCCAGCGAATCGTGATCTGGTCGGTCATGGCGCGTCTCTGTCGGCGGGTTCAGGGGGCGTCGCAAGGCGACCCCCGTTCCTATCAGAGGCCGGCGGACCCGTCCGGAGAAAAAAATTTTTTCCCACTTGAAAAGCGCAAAAAGTGCGCCAACAAGCGCACGGGAACAGGTCGGAAACAGGTTCCAAAAATCCGGAAAATGCTGTTTTAGTTCAATTTATTACCCTGGGGCCCGGTCGACGGCCCCGCATGCCGGCGGGACCTGGCGGGATTGTGCAAGGCTCCGATGCAAAATGTTGTGATCGGATTTCAGAATTATCTCTTTACAGCGGACCCGATGAACATTAAATCGCCGGGTTCGGGCTCCCCGTGAGGCCGAATTGGTGAGGCTGTCTTGGGAGTTTCCCATGCGATGGAAAAGTTCCCTTCTGCACGTGCGCTGGCTCGAACCCTAGCGCCCAATAATCCGGTTACGTGTCTCCGGCCGTCCGCGGTCCGACGCGCGGTTCATTTCTTCCTCAACGAGTTCGCCGGCGAAGTTCTGTACGCCGTCAAGACCAACCCCAGGCCGGAAATCCTGGACGCGGTCTACGACGCGGGAGTCCGGAACTTCGACGTCGCCTCCATGGCGGAGATCGAATTGATCGCCGGGCGATACCCCGACGCCAGGCTGGCGTTCATGAACCCGGTGAAGAACCGGGACGTGATCCGTCGCGCCTACCTGGAATTCGGGGTTCGCCACTTCGTCCTCGATTGCGAGGAGGAATTGCGCAAGATCGTCGAGGCCACCGACAATGCGGCCGACCTCTGCCTGCTGGTCCGCCTGGCGGTGCCGAACCACCATTCGGAACTGGAGCTGTCGTCCAAGTACGGCGTGCACCCCGACGCGGCGCCCGATCTTCTGATCGCGGCCCGGCGCGTGGCCAGCCGCCTGGGCGTCGCGTTCCACGTGGGCTCCCAGTGCATGCAGCCGACCGCTTACGGCACGGCGCTCCACATGGTCAGGGACCTGATCCACAAGTCCGGGATCATCCTCGACATCGTGGACGTCGGCGGCGGGTTCCCGTCGGTCTATCCGTTCATGTCGCCGCCGCCCTTGGCGGAATACATGCGCGAGATCGCGGCCGCGGTCGACAAGCTGCCGAT
>PFFW01000054.1 GCA_002781745.1 Rhodospirillales bacterium CG15_BIG_FIL_POST_REV_8_21_14_020_66_15 | reverse complement strand
ACAGCTTGGACATGAACTGCGGATGGGTGCGCGACAGGAAGATCTGCGGCCCGCGGGCTTCCTCGCGCACGTCCATGATGTAGGCGCGCACCCGGTCGCCGTTGGAGAAATGCTCGCGCGGGATCGACTCGTCGCGGCGCAGCAGCGCTTCGGCGCGGCCCAGGTCGACCACCACGTTGCCGTACTCGATGCGCTTGACCAGGCCGTTGACGATCTCGCCGATGCGGTCCTTGTATTCCTCGTGCTGGCGCTTGCGCTCGGCCTCGCGGACCTTCTGCACGATGACCTGCTTGGCGGTCTGGGCGGCGATGCGGCCGAAATCGATGGGCGGCAGGGGGTCGACCAGGAACTCGCCGACGACCGCGTCGGGCTTGCGACTTTTCGCCTGCTCCAGGGTCAGCTGGGTGATCTCGTTCTCGACGTTCTCGGGTCCTTCGACGACCTCCAGGTAGCGGGCCAGGGTGATCGCGCCCGACGTGCGGTCGATGACCGCGCGGATGTCGTGTTCGTGGCCGTACTTGGAGCGCCCGGCCTTCTGGATCGCCTGTTCCATGGCTTCCAGGACCTCGTCGCGCTCGATCCCCTTGTCGCGGGCGGCCTGGTCGGCGGCGGCCAGCAGTTCCGGGCGGGCGTGGACGGCTTCGCTGTGCATGACGTCGCTCATGTCTGGTGTTCCTTCACACTCTCAAAAGGTCGTTCTCTAACAGGGTCGTTGCGGCGGCGCGGCCTAACCGTCCGCCTGCTGATGGGCCGCGATCAGGTCGTCGGTCATCAGCAGCTTCGATTTCTGGATGTCGGCGAACGGCAGGCGGACCTCGCCTTCGTCCACCGCCATCACCACGTCGTCGCCGGCCACGCCCAGAAGGCGGCCCGAGAACCGGCGCCGGCCGTCGACGGCCGTGTGCAGCTCGACGCGCGCGTCGAACCCGGCGAACCGCTCGAAGTCGGCCAGCTTGACCAGCGGCCGGTCGATGCCGGGGGAGGAAACCTCCAGCGTGTAGGCGTCCTCGATGGGGTCCTCCACGTCCAGCAACGCCGAGACGGCGCGCGAGATGTCGGCGCAGTGGTCGACGGTCATCGGCGAGCGGTCGAGCGGTTCCGCCATCACCTGCAGCTTCTTGCGGCGCTGGCCCGAGACCAGCACGCGCACGAGGTCGAATCCCAGGTCCTCGACGGCGGGGCGGATGATGTCGGCGATGCGCTGTTCCAAGGTCACGTGGTCGGGGGCCTCAAGGCCGCGCGGCGCAAACCCGGCCGCGCGTCACCTGGCTGAAAAAACACAAAAGGCGGGCCACCGGCCCGCCCCATCAACTCCGATATCGGACTTAACGAAGCGCGTTTCCTTAAACGAAACGCGGAGTTTATATAGTCCCGATCGCTCGGGAATACAAGCGTTGCCTTGCCGATTGGCGCCGCGTGCCGGTTCATTGACGCGCACCCGGTTAAAAAGTAACTGTCCCCTTTTTAACCGAGTGAAGTCCTCATGCTGAGCCCGTCGAAGCATGAGGGCCGGGGTCGGTCACCGGTCCGGCGGAATTCCAGGTAGACCCGGTCCGGGCCGGCCAGGCCCTTTTCCGCGTAGCGCGCCGGGAAGCCGCCGTTGGGGCATTTCTATGTCGCATTAATACAAATTATACGTATAATACAAATATTCAATCCACGGAGGCCAGTCATGCCCAAGGTCGGCGCCCTCGAATTCCAACGCAAATTCGGCGAGGTCCAGCATCAGGCGCGGCGCGAGCCGGTCGAAATCACCCGGCACGGCCGGCGGGAATTCGTGCTGATGTCGGCCGAACACTACGATTGGCTCCGGGCCGCCGCGCAGCGCGCCCATAAGACCGGCGAGGCCGCAGACGTCGTCCTCGAAGCGGTGGAACGGGCCGAGATGGACCCCGAGCACGCCGCACTCGATGATCAGCTGCGGTAGACGGCAGCGTGACGGTTCCCGAGCCGAGGCCGGGCCTCGTCGTCCGCTACGACTACCTCTGGGCGCATGAGGCCGGCGCGGGCCGCAACCAGGGCAAGGACCGGCCGGCCTGCATCGTCGCGGCAACCGACAGCGAGATTCGGCCGCGCTACGTCGTGCTGCTGCCGATCACGCACACCCCGCCTGCCGACGAGACGGCCGGCGTCGAGATTCCGCCGAAGGTGAAGCGGGCGCTGGGGCTCGACGATGCGCCAAGCTGGATCATCCTGTCGGAGCACAATGTCGACGAATGGCCGAACGGCGGGTTGTCGCCGGTGCCGGGCAAGCCGGATCTATTCGCCTACGGATTCATTCCGCCCGGACTGTTCAAGCGGGTAAAGGCCGGGTTCCTCGGCCTGGCACGCCGGAACAAGAACGCAACCGTCCGCCGGTGAGCGGGGCGCCTACCGCCGCCTGAACTCCAGATAGACCCGGTCCGGGCCGGCCAGGCCCTTTTCCTCGTAGCGCGTGGCAAACCCGTCGGCCCAGCGCCTGCGCCAGTCCCGGGGCCCGCTGGCCGTCCACTTGAAGTCCGGATGGTTGGCGGCAAGCCGCAGGGCCCAGCGCGCATGTTCCATGTGGTCGGTGGCGAAGCGGAACAGGCCGCCCGGTTTCAAGACCCGAGCCAGGTCGTCCAGGGTCTCGCGCTGCACGAACCGGCGGTTCCGGTGGCGCTTCTTGGGCCAGGGGTCGGAATACAGCAGGTAGACCCTGCCGATCGACGCATCCGTGAGGCGGGGCAGCAAAAGGCGCGCGTCGTCGTCGAGGATGCGGACGTTTTCCAGCCCCTGCCCGGCGATCTGGGCCAGCAGCGCCGCCACGCCGTTGACGAAGGGCTCGCAGCCGATGAAGCCGATGTCGGAACGGGCGGCGGCCTGGGCCGCCAGGTGTTCGCCCGCGCCGAAGCCGATTTCCAGCCAGACGTCCGCCGCGACCGGGTCGAACAGGCCCGCCGGGTCGACGGGCCCCTCGGCGGGCACGCACAGCCGGGGCAGCAGGTCGTCGATCAGCGCCTGCCGGCCGGGGCGGAGCTTCTTGCCCCGCCTGCGGCCGTAGAAGCGCGGACCGCTACCGCCCATGGGCGCCCCGAAACGTCTCAGGCGCCGAAGGCGGCCTTGAGGCCGTCGACCAGGTCCGTCTTCTCCCACGAGAACCCGCCGTCGGCGTCGGGCTTGCGCCCGAAGTGGCCGTAGGCCGAGGTGCGGGCGTAGATCGGCTTGTTCAGCTCCAGGTGCTCGCGGATGCCGCGCGGGCTGAGGTTGACCATCTCCTGCAGCTTCGCGGAGATGCGTTCCTCGTCGACGCGGCCGGTGCCCTGGGTGTCGACGTAGACCGACAGCGGCTTGGACACGCCGATGGCGTAAGCGAGCTGGATCACGCATTTGTCGGCCAGACCGGCGGCGACCACGTTCTTCGCCAGGTAGCGCGCCCCGTAGGCGGCCGAGCGGTCGACCTTGGTCGGGTCCTTGCCCGAGAAGGCGCCGCCGCCGTGGGGGGCCGAGCCGCCGTAGGTGTCGACGATGATCTTGCGGCCGGTCAGGCCGACGTCGCCGTCGGGCCCGCCGATCACGAAGCGGCCGGTCGGGTTGACGTAGAAATCGTCCTCCGGGCACATCCATCCGTCGGGCAGGACGTCGAGCACGAAGGGACGCACGATCTCGCGCACCTCGTCGGTCGACAGGTCGGCCGCGTGCTGGGTCGAGACGACCACGGAGGTCGCGCGCACGGGCTTGCCGTTCTCGTAGCGAAGCGTCACCTGGCTTTTGGAATCGGGCATCAGGCCCGGCGTCGCGCCGGCGTGGCGCGCCTCGGCCATCTTTTTCAGGATCTGATGCGAGAAGTGGATGGGAGCGGGCATCAGCTCCTCGGTCTCGGTGCAGGCGAAGCCGAACATGATGCCCTGGTCGCCGGCGCCCTCGTCCTTGTTGCCGGCGGAATCGACGCCCTGGGCGATGTCGGCGGACTGGCCGTGCAGGTAGACCTGGACCGTCGCCTTCTGCCAGTGGAAGCCTTCCTGCTCGTAGCCGATCTCCTTCACGGCCTGGCGGGCGATGCTTTCGACCAGTTCCGGATCGGCGTTGCCGTCGGCGTCGAACACCGGGCCCCGGCCGTCGTCGCCGCAGCGGCCCTCGCCGCCGACGATGATGCGGTTGGTGGTCGTCATGGTTTCGCAGCCGAGCCGGCAGTTGTAGGGATCGCGGCGGATGAGTTCGTCCAGAATGCTGTCGGAAATGCGGTCGGAAACCTTGTCCGGGTGGCCTTCGGAAACGGATTCGGACGTGAAGAGAAAGTTGGAAAGAGTCACAGGTGCAGCCTCCGGTAACGTCGTTAACAGATGTAGGACTATGAGGACGAAACGTACGGGGGCGACGCTCGTCCGCTTAGCGCGTTGTTTTTCGTGGCGGCAAACGGTCCAAATACGCCACGCCCTGACCGCGCGGGCCTGGGCCGCCGTTTATGACGGCGTTCCGGGCCGCCGTCAAGGGGGCCATGGGCGCCCCGCCCCGGCCGCGGCCCCCGGCGGCGCCTGCGCGCGGCCCGGGATCATCCGCCCCAGAACGGCCGCCAGCGCCGCCAGGACCAGCGCCAGGCCGTTGCCGACGCGGGCGAACAGGGTGCGGCTTTCGATCGGCTCCGGCAGGCCCGCGTCGACCGTTCCGGCGCGGTCCAGGCCGAGGGCGGCGACCGTGCGACCCCAGGGATCGATGACGGCGGAAATGCCCGTGTTGGCGACGCGGACGAGGGGCAGGCCCTCCTCCACCGCGCGCAGGCGCGCCGCCGCGAAATGCTGGTAGGGGCCCGGCGTGACCCCGAACCACGCGTCGTTGGTGATGTTGAGCAGCCAGCGCGCGCGCGGCCCGGCGTCGGGCCCCGCCGCGCCCGGCAGCACGGCATGGGGGAAGATCGCCTCGTAGCAGATCAGCGGCGCGAAGGGCGGCAGGCCCTTGACCTCGAGCACGCGCGGTCCCGGCCCGGGCGTGAAGTTGCCGCGCCCCTGGGTGATCTTCAGGAATCCCAACCATTCCTGAAACGGAACGTACTCGCCGAAGGGCACCAGGTGGTGCTTGTCGTAGGTTTCCGCGATGCGGCCCGAGGGCTCGACGGCGTAAAGGCTGTTGTAGACGCGGGGCGGGCCGCCGTCCGGCGCCTCCGCGACGCGCAGCGACCCGGCGAGGAGCGCGCCCCCGGCCGGCGTCGCATGGGTGAGCGCGCGCACCAGTACGGGCTCGCGCCCGAGAACGTAGGGCACCGCCGTCTCGGCCCAGATGACATGGGTCGGCCCGGGCGCCGGCGCGCGCGCCGGGTCGGCGGCCCCGGGCGGGCGGGCCAGGCTCATCTCGATCTGCCGCGCCACGTGTCCGGCGCGCAGGCCCGGGCGCCATTTGTCCGCCTGGGCGATGTTCGGCTGCACCAGGCGCAGGCGGACCCCGGGGGCGAAAGCCGTTTCGGCCCCGGAAAGACGCCAGGCGCCGCCGCCCCAGACGCCGGTCAGGAACGCCGCCGCGACCGCCGCGGCCAGCCAGGGCCGCCGCCCGGAGCCGGCGAGCGCGGCCGGCGCCGCCGCCGCCGCGACGGTCACCAGGCTGAGCCCGTAAACGCCGAACACCGCCGCCGGCTGCACCATGGCGTCCGCGAAGGTCCAGACCGTGCCCATGAGGTTCCAGGGAAAACCCGTGAACACCCAGCCGCGCAGCCATTCCGTCGCGGTCCAGGCGGCCCCCAGAAGCAGGGCGTCGCCGCCGCCGGGAGGCGCGCCGGCCGGACGCAGGCGATGGACGAGCACCGCGGCAAGCGCCGGGAACAGGCCCAGCACGGCGGCGAAGCCGACGACGGCGACGGGGATCAGCCAGCCGTGGCGGGCGAGGTCGATGGTCAGCGAATGGGAGATCCAGAAGGTGCCCGCCGCCGCGTGGCCCGCCCCGAACCACCAGCCGTCGGCGAAGGCGTGCCGCCGGCGCGGGCGCCCGGCGATCAGCCAGAGCAGGCCGGCGAAGGCGGGGACCAGGAGAAACACCAGATGGAGCGGCGGCAGCGCCCCCGCGGCGAGCACGCCGAGCCCCGCCGCCAGGCCCCGCCGCCGCCAGCCGGTCAGGTCCCGGACGCGGTCGTGGAGGCGCCGGAACCCGGCCGGACCGCCGGTCATGCCGAGGCCGCGTCCTTCTCCGCCTGGGCCGGGCGGCGGACGCGCAGGCGGTGCACGCGCCGGGGATCGGCCTGCAGGATCTCGAACTCGAAGCCCGAGGGATGGGCGATTAGTTCGCTGCGGATCGGCACCCGCCCGGCCAGCGAGAACACGAGGCCGCCCAGGGTGTCGATGTATTCGCGTTCCTCTTCCGTGGCGAACGGGCCGACCTTTTCCTCCAGCGTCTCGATCTCGACGCGGGCGTCGGCGGTGAAGGAACCGTCCGGGTTCTCGTGCAGCGCGGGCTCCGAGGCGCGGTCGTGCTCGTCCTCGATCTCGCCGATGATCTCCTCGACCAGGTCCTCGATGGTGACCAGGCCGTCCACGCCGCCGTATTCGTCGACCACCAGCGCCATGTGCGAGCGCCGCGCGCGCATTTCCAGCAGCAGTTCCAGGACCTCCATGGAAGGCGCCACGAACAGGATGCGGCGCAGGTGTTCGGACAGCTTGAAGTCCTTGTCGTTGCCCTCCCACAGGAACAGGTCCTTGATGTGGGCCATGCCGATGACGTCGTCCAGCGACCCGCGATAGACGGGCAGGCGGGAATGGCCCTGCTCGCCGATGATGCGCACGATGTCCCGGAGCGGCGTCTCGACGTCGACGGCGACGATGTCGGCGCGCGGCACCATGACGTCCTCCACCGTGAGGCCCCGCAGATTCAGGATGTTGGTCAGCAGAAGGCGTTCGTCGTCGCCGATCGGGGCGGCCGGCTCGGCCCGCTCCTCGATGATCTCCTCTAGCGTGTCGCGCACGGATTCCCCATGCCCGCCGCGCAGCCAGCGCATCATGCGCTGCCAGGGCGACGCGCCGCGCGCCTCGGAGGCTTGCGAAGGGGGATCCTGCGGAGAGGATGGGGGGACGGCCCCGGTTTCCCGGGGCGCGGGACTCGATGATTGATCGTTCATGTCAAAAATGCCCTCGGTGGTCGGCCCGGGGCGGTCACCGCTCCTTTCCGTATGGATCGGGGACGCCGAGGCCCCCGAGGATTTCCGTTTCCAGCCGTTCCATCCTGTCGGCCTCGTCCGCGTCCTCGTGGTCGAAGCCGAGAAGATGCAGCATACCATGGACGCACAGGTGCGATAAGTGGT
The DNA here is from genome assembly GCA_002781745.1 of Rhodospirillales bacterium CG15_BIG_FIL_POST_REV_8_21_14_020_66_15. GTDB lineage: Bacteria > Pseudomonadota > Alphaproteobacteria > Rhodospirillales > Casp-alpha2 > UBA1479. The sequence continues at coordinate 852 of PFFW01000054.1, read as the reverse complement.
CGGCCAGGGGAATGCCCTGGTCGCGGGCTTCGCCCGCCGTGACGCCGAAGGCGACGACCACGTCGCCGAGCAGCGCAGGCATGCCCGGCGGCACCGGCCCGTCGCCGCCAGGTCCGTCGTCCTGCGGAAACGACAGCACGTTGGTCGGCCCGTCCTTGCCCCGCCAGGCGCGGTTCAGCTCCGCCACCATGGCGTCGCCGGCCAGCACCAGGGAGACCTCGGCCGGGCCCGCCCGGCCGACCCCGGCGCCCGCATGGGCGGCGGCCAGCGCCCGTTCGGCCACGGCCACGGCGTCGGGCAGCGCCGCCGTCCACTCGGGCGCCGCGACCTCGATCGCGATCTCCAGCGGCGGGGACGGCGTCATGCCCGGACCGTCATTCGTCGCCCTGTTCGTGTTCGCTTTCATAGTGCTCGTACCTGGCGCCGGCGCCGCGCGCCGCCTCCACGTTCTGATAGGCGCGGACGATGCGCGACACCAGGGGATGGCGCACCACGTCCTTCTCCGTGAACTCGACGAAGCGGATGCCCTTGGTGCCGGTCAGGACCTCCAGCGCGTCGCGCAGGCCCGAGCGGATGCCGCGCGGCAGGTCGACCTGGCTGAGGTCGCCGGTCACCACCATGGCCGAGTTCTCGCCGAGCCGCGTGAGGAACATCTTCATCTGCACGGGCGTGGTGTTCTGCGCCTCGTCCAGGATGACGAAGGCGTTGGACAGCGTGCGCCCGCGCATGAAGGCGAGCGGCGCCACCTCGATCTCGCCCGATTCCAGGCGCTTCACCACCTGCGGGCTCGGCAGCATGTCGTACAGCGCGTCGTACAGCGGGCGCAGGTAGGGGTCGACCTTTTCGCGCATG
>PFFW01000118.1 GCA_002781745.1 Rhodospirillales bacterium CG15_BIG_FIL_POST_REV_8_21_14_020_66_15 | reverse complement strand
GTTTCGAAGGAGTCGTCGGTTATCTTTTTCGGCATATCGCTCACCTTGGGATCTGTGTCGGGGTACAGTTTCTTGTTGAAGTCTCAGTTTCTGGGACATGCCGCCCGGTTTTCTTCGCGGCGTCGGGCGGATAACCTCCGGGTCCTCCCCCTGGGGATCGAATCTAGGGTCGCGCCAGGGCCCCGTCAAGCGGCCCGGAGCGGCCCCGATTTTCCCCTTGCGTTTCCCGTGGGTTACGGTATGGCCGGGTCCAAAAGGTCGCCGGGCAGTTCCATCCATCGCGCCCCCATGGTCCAGATCAGGGCACAGCGCACCGACCTTTTCGGGTAAAGGTCCATCAGCGCGCGGCGGTATCCGGCCATCTGGGCGACGTAGGCCGGGTGGACGTCCTCGACGCGCGCGGGCGGCGGCCGGTTGGTCTTGAAATCGGCGATCAGGACCTCGTCATCGGTGACCACCAGGCGGTCGATGCGGGCCGAGATCACGCGCCCGCCGGAAAGGGCGACCAGCGGCACCTCGGCCCGGCTGCCGGGCCCGAACAGGGGGGCGAGCGCCGGGTCGTCGATCACCGCCAGGGACTCGGCCAGGATATCGCTCTGCTCGCCATCCCCCAGTTCCAGCGCCGGGCGGGCGAGATAGCGCCGCGCGGCCGCCGCGCGGTCCCCGGGCGCCAGGTCCGGCAGGCTTTCCAGCAGGCGGTGGACGATCAGCCCGCGCCTGAACCGGGCCCCGTCGTCGGCGCCCAGGGGCGAGGCCGCGGGCGGCGCCTCCCCGGGTTTGGACGGCGCCAGCGGCCGGGGCGGCTCCGGTTCCTCCGCCGGCGGGCGGGAAAGCCAGTCGGGCGGCGGCACCGCGGCGGCGGCGCCGCCCCTGTCCCTGGCCTCCACCGGGGCCGTCTGCGGCCAGTCCAGGCGCAGGCCCTCGCCGCCCGGAACGTCCGCCGCCCGTGCGCCCGCGCGCTCCAGGCCGGCCGCGATCAGATCGTACCAGCAGCCCTCGCCGCGGCCTTTCCCGGCCTCCCAGCCGGAGACGTAAAGGCGGTCGCGCGCGCGGGTCATGGCGACGTAGAGCAGCCGCCGCTCCTCGTTTTCCCGCGCCGCCTCGATCCCGGTGCGCAGCCTCGCGGTCAGCTCGCAGTCGTCGTCCTTGCGCCCGGGCCAGTAGACGGCACCGTCCTCATCGTCCGTGGCGTCCCACAACAGGCCGATGGGCTTGCCGCGGCCTGACGCCTGGCAGGTGTCGGGCAGGAACACCACGGGCGCTTCCAGCCCCTTGGCCCCGTGTACGGTCATCACGCGCACCTGCCCGGATGCCTGTTCCAGGTCGCGCTTGACGACCGTTCCGCCCGCGCCGACCCAGTGCAGGAAGCCTTCGAGGGAGGGCGGGTGTTCGCGCTCGAACTGAAGCGCCAGACCCAGGAACTCCTCCATGGGGTCGAGGGCGTCCTGGCCCAGGTAGCGGTGGAAGGCCCGGCGCCCTCCGCCGGGGCCCAGAAGGTCGGCGTAGAATTCGAAGGGCGGGGCCTGGTCGGCCGCCGCCAGCAGGGCCGCCAGGCGCTCCGCCGCCGCCTGCCATTCCGGCTTTTCGCCGGCGCGGGCGCGCAGTTCCGCCCACAGGGTTCCCCGGCGCGGGGCGCACAGCGGCGTCAGGTCCGCGTCGTCGTCGAAATTGAACAGCGGCCCCTTCAGCACCGTCGCGAGCGTCAGGTCGTCGTCGGGCAGCAGCACGAAGCGGCCGAGGGCGATCAGGTCCATGACCGCCATCTGCTCCGTCAGCACCATGCGGTCCGTGCCCGCCACCTTGATCCCGCGCAGCTTCAGCTGGCGCACCATCTCCTCCATGAAGCGGCCACGCTTGCGCACGAGGATCAGGATGTCGCTCTCGGTCAGCGGCCGGCCCTGGGGCGGCAGCATCTCGCCGGCGTCCAGCCAGCCCTGGATCGTGCCGGCGATGGTCTCCGCAACCTGGACCAGCGGGGCACGCGGCCCCGGCCTGTCAACGGGCGCGTCCCAGGCGTCGGCCGCGTCCTCGTCCTCGGGCGCCACCGTGGGCCACAGCTCTACCAGCCCGGCGTCGCCGTCGCGGTCGACCAGGTGGCGGATGGCGCGGTCGATGGTGGTCAGCGAGGCCCTCAGGTCCTCGGGCTCGAAGGTCCTGTCGACGGCGTCCAGCACCGGCCAGACCGAGCGGAAGGAGACCGCCATCTCCAGCGACTGGCCGAGGGTCGAGTGCCGGCCCGCGTCGCGCAGGCGGGCGTCGAAATGACGCCGCGTCTCCTCGAAGCGCGTCGGCTCCGCGCCCTGGAAGCTGTAGATCGACTGCTTCTCGTCGCCCACGGCGAACACGGTGCGCGGGCCGCGCGTGTCCCCGTCCCAGGCGCCCTCGCCGGCGAAGAATTCGTCCGCCAGCGCCTTCAGGATGTCCCACTGGGCGGGCGCCGTGTCCTGCGCCTCGTCGACCAGGACATGGGCGATGCCGCCGTCCAGCTTGTAGTGCACCCAGGCGACGGCACCCCGGCGCGCCGGATTGTCGGGCGCCAGGAGGGCCCGCGCCTTCAGGATCAGGTCGTCGTAGTCCATCAGCGCGCGGGCTTCCTTCAACTCGGCGTACTGCCGCGCCATGACCTGGGCCAGGTCCATCAGGGCGGCCGTGTTCTCGGCGATGGCCAGCGCCCGGAGTTTCTCGTCGACGGCCAGCACGCGGGCCTGCTCCGCTTCCAGGGCGTCCCTGACGCCGGGGTTGTCCTCGGCCACCTTCTTGGTCGCCAGGTCCTTGCGGGGACCGTGCGTCTGCGTCAGGAAGGCCAGGGCGTAGGCGTCGAAGCCGTTCAGGCGGCCGTTCGCGTCGGCGGCCAGCCAGGGGGCGATGATCTCGGCATATCCCTTGTCCCGCTTTGAACCGTTGGAAAGGGCATTCACGGCGCGTCGCAGGGCGTCCGCGTCCGGCGGGGGCGCGCCCAGGACCACCGACCGCCGGTCGGCGTCCGGGGCCAGGTCCAGGTTCCGCCGCGCGGCCTGGGCCAGGCCCGCCGCGTCGCCGTACCTTTCGAACAGCGCCGCCAGCCGGCCGCGCGCGAAATCGAGCGTCGCCATCAGGTCGTCGAAATCGTTCTCGCCCAACAGGCCCGCCAGGCGGTCCATGGCGCGGGCGGCGGGGCTTGCCGGGCTGTCCGCGGCGGCGGCCAGCATGCGGTCGCGGGCTTCCTTGCGCAGTTCCGCCGCCGTGCGTTCGTCCATCACCTTGAAGTGGGGGGCGACCCCGGCCTCGAGCGGGAAGCGGCCGAGCAGCGATTCGCAGAACGAATGAATGGTGCGGATGTTGGGCCCGTCCGTGGTGTCGGCGACCTCGGCGAACAGGCGCCGCACGCGGGAAAGGTCGTCGCGTTCCAGCGGCACGCCCGTCTGGTCGCGATAGCTCTCCATCAGCGCCGCGTCGTCCATCACCGCCCATTTGCCCAGCAGCGCGCCCAGCCGGTTCGCCATCTCGGTCGCCGCCGCCTTGGTATAGGTCAGGCACAGGATGTGGCGCGGCTGCACGCCGCTCATCAGCAGGCGCACGATGCGATTGGTCAGCACGTGGGTCTTGCCCGTGCCGGCGTTGGCGGACACCCAGTAGCAGCCGTCGGGCCGCCCGGCGGTCTGCTGGATTTCCGTCGCCTTGCGGCGGGTCTCGCTCAGGCGGCCGCTCATGACCCGTCCCCGTCGCCGTCGCCCAGGGTGCTCCAGGCCCGCACGCGGGCCAGGTGGTCGTAGTCGCCCTGATCCGTCTCGTACATGGGTTTCACGCGCGGGGCGTAGGGCGTGCGCTGGTTGGCGAACAGGGCAACCCGGCGGGCCAGGCCCAGGGCCGCGGCGTCGGTCAGGTCGCCGACGTTCTTGAGCGCCGTCGTCTTGCCGGCCTCGCGCCCGCCCGACATCTTCCAGTAGGCGAGCGCCGCCGCGTCCTCCGCCGCCGTGCCGGCGAATCCGCCGTGCCTGAGGATCAGGGCCTCCAGCGGCAACTGCGGCGAGAAGCCGCTTTCCACCTGCGGGCCCGTCGGCGTGCGCCCGGTCTTGTAGTCGATGATCTCGACGCCCCTGCCCGGGTCGCGGTCGATGCGGTCGGCGACGCAGGTCAGGCGGAACGGCCCGGCCGCCGTCGGCAGCAGGTATTCGCCCCGGGCCTCCCAGGCGAGCGGGCGGCAGCCGCGCGCCCGGCGTTCGCCCTCCGTCGCCACGAACCAGCGGGCAACGCGCAGGAAACGCGGCCACCAGAAGGCGCGCACTGCGGGGCGGTCGGCGTGCTTGGCGAACACCTCTTCGCCGAAACGGATCAGCCGCGCCTCGGCATCCGCCGGCAGGTCCCGGGGGTGGGCCTCGATGAATGTCTCCAGCGCCTTGTGGATCAGGTCGCCGCGGTCGCCCGCTCCGGGGTCGGCGTCGATGGGATCGAGCGGTTTCAGCTTCAGGACATGCCGGGCAAAGACGGCGTAGGGGTCGCGCACCCATTTCTCGACCTGGGTGACCGACAGCCCCTTGGGGCGCAGGTCGGCGGGCGGGCGCGGCAGGGGCCGCCGGGGCGGCACGGTTTCGCCGGGATCGTCCAGTTCGCGCACCCAGTCCAGCAAGCCTTTCTTCAGCGCCAGAATACCCTCGGCCTCCGTGCCGGCCACCAGGTTGGCCAGGCGCAGCAGCCAGCGCGCCGGCACGGTGGGGGCACCCTCGGAGCGCTCCGCCCGGGTCAGCACGACCTCGGGGGCCATGGCCGCCTGCACGAAATCGTGGGCCGTCAGGCCGATGCGCCGCTCCGGCTGCGGCAGGCCGAAATCGGCCAGCATGGGTCGGCTCATCCAGGGGCTCGGCCTGGGCTCGGGCGGCCAGGTGCCCTCGTTGAGGCCGGCGAGGATCATCAGGTCGGCGTGCTGCAGGCGCGCCTCCAGCAGGCCCCAGATGAAGAGGCGCGGATGGGCCCCCCAGGCCGGGCGCACCGCGCGGCCCGCCATCAGGGTTTCCAGCACCGCCGGATAGTCGCGGCCCGGCAGCGGGCCCAGGGAGGGGGCGGCCTCCAGAACCTCGGCCATGAAGCCGGCGGCGGCCTCGCCGTCCTCGTCCGACCACAGGCGCGCGGCACCGTCCGCGTCGTCGCTCGCGGCCATGGCTTCCGCCATCCGTAGATGTGCGGCGGCCATGGTCTTCAGGTCCGTCTCGCGCGCCGCCAGAAGCTCCCGGAAGGCCATGGCGGCCGCGTCCAGCCGGTCGACCAGGGCGGTGAGGGGCGCCGCGCCCTCGACATGGGCCAGGGCGGTGCGCAGACCCCCGATCCCCGGGGCGGGGCGGATGCCGCGCAGGACCTTGGCGGTTTCCAGCCGGCGGGCGAGGGCGCGCAGATCCCTCGGCGCGTAGCCCAACGCCGCCTTGGGATGCTTGAGGGCCGCCAGCAGGGCGACCGGCGCGAAATCGTCGGCGGCCATCTGGGCGGTCACGCGGAGGAAGGCGCCCGCCGGGGTCTCGGCGAGCGGCGTGCCGGCCGAGGCGTCGACTTTGAGCCCCCAGCGCTTCAGTTCCGCCTTCACGCGCCGCGCCAGGGCCTGGTCCGGCGTCACCAGGGCCGCGGTGCGGCCCGGCGTTTCCAGGGCTTCCCGCAGCAGCAGGGCGACCACCGCCGCCTCCTCGGCCGGGGTCGGGCAGTCGATGCGGGCGACGCCGTCGAGCGCCCCGGCGGCGTTCAGGGCGCCGTCGGGCGCCGCTCCGGTCACGGCGGCGGGACGCAGCGCGCGCGACAGGAAGGCGAAGCGCCGGGCGCGGTCCGCGCCGTCGCCGCCCCTCACCGTTTCCGGCGCCCAGTCGGCGACGTCGCGCCGGTCGCAGTCCAGCACCTCAAGCAGGCGTTTCAGCCCGTACTGCGGATGATGCGGCTCCAGCGCCGACCAGGCCGCATCGTCCATGTCGCGGTCGAGGCCCGGCAGAATGACCGCCCCCCGGGGCAGGCCCGCGACGACGGCCAGCAGGTCCGCCGTCGCCGTGATCGAGCCGGTGGACCCGGCGGCGATCACCGGCGTGTCGGGCGGGCTCCGCCGCCATGCCGCCGCTTGGGCGTCGAGCGCCCGGTTGCGGCGGTCGACCGCGTCGATGCAGCCCGTGTCGGCCAGTATCTGCGGCCAGGCGGGCAGCACGATCTCCAGGAATTCCAGCGTGATCTTCCAATGATCCGACAGATCGCCTTTCCCGGGCACCAGTTCGGCCAGCCTGCCCGCGTCCAGGCGCTCCGTCGCGATCTGGTCCATCAGGCGGCCCAGTTCCTGGGCCAGGCGCAGCGCCTGGTCCGGCGTGTCGTCGCGGTCCTTGCGCGCCAGGATCAGGCGCGCCAGGAGGGCCTGGCGCCGCATGCCGGAAAGCGCCGGCGGGATGTCGAGGCCGCCAAGCGCGTCTTCCTCGCCGCCGAGCGCGAGGTCGTCGGCGTCCAGGTCGCCCAAGGGAACCAGGCGCGGCAGCAGCACCGTGCGCCCGCCCGCGCGGCGCAGGAAGGCGTCGGTCAGGGCGCGTGCGGCGCGCCGGGTCGGCAGCAGGACGCGGATGTCGGCGAGCCGTTCCGGGGCGCCCCCCGTCTCGGTCAGCAGGCTTTCCGCCAGCACGTCGACGAAGGGGCGGTCCGGACGGATCGTGAAGACCTTGGACCCCGTTGCACCGGGTCCGCCGGGTGGTGCCGCGCCGCCCCCAGGGGGCGTCATCGGTACCGGCGTCCGGCGAAGCGTTCGGACATGTAGTCCTCGGCTTCTGCCAGGCCGTCGGGCGTACCGACGTGGAACCACTCGCCGTCGTGGATGACGCCGTAGAGCCGCCCGTCTTCGATGGCCTTGTCGTACAGCAGGTTGAGGGAGAACGCCCCCGCGGGCGCGTCCGCGAACAGGCGCGGGTGCAGTATCTGCACGCCCGTGAACAGCCAGGGGGCGACCTCCATCTCGGGCCGCCGGGTCAGGCGGCCGTCCGGGTCGGCGCAGAAGTCGCCGCGTCCCTCGTAGCCGAAGGCCTCGACCGTCGAATGCAGCAGCAGCAGCCCGTCCATCCTGTCGTCGTCCCAGCACGACGCCAGGCGCGGCAGGATCGGGTGCGGGCCGTTCAGCAGCAGCGCGTCCGAATTGGCGACGTAGAACGGTTCGTCGTCGAACAGGTGGAGGGCGTTCTTCACCCCGCCGCCGGTTTCCAGGCGCTCGGCCTCGTGGACGACGGTGATGCGGGGCCGAGCGCGGCCCTTGAGATGGGCCTCCATCTGCCCGGCCAGATGGAACACGTTGACCACGGCCTCCTCGACGCCCGCTTGCTCGAGCCGGTCGAGCATGTGGTCGATGAGGGCGCGGCCGTGAACCTCGATCAGCGGTTTGGGACGGCTGTCCGTAAGCGGCCGCATGCGCATTCCCAGACCCGCCGCCAGGACCATGGCCTTGGCCGGCCCCGGCGGCCCGGACACGGCGTCCGCATCGGTGTTCACGCGGCGGCCTCGGGCTGCGAGGGCGGCGGGACGACGCGGTTCACCGGCGGGATGGCGGCGTCGATCCAGGCCTTGACTTGCGAAAGCGCCGGATGGGCAAGCGCCCGTTCCAGCAGACGCCAGACATGGGGGATGTGGTGCAGATACCGGGACTTGCCGTCGCGGTGCGACAGGCGCGTGAAGATGCCGATGACCTTGGCGTGGCGCTGGGCGCCGAGAATGGCGTAGCTGGCCCCCAGCGCCTCGTGGTCCAGGTCGGGGAAGGCCGCCAGGTAGCGCGCCAGCATGTGCGCGGTCAGCACGGGCGCGACCTCGCGCCGCGCGTCCTCCAGCAGCGACATCAGGTCGTACACGGGCGAGCCGGCGACCGCGTCCTGGAAATCCAAAAGGCCGCAGCGCCGGATGCCCTCGCGGTCCGGCAGCCAGACCAGGTTGTCCACGTGGAAGTCGCGCAGCACCAGGGTCCTGGGCTGGGCCAGGACCTGGCGCAGCGGCGCATGCCAGGCTTCGGCGTAGTCCCGGCGCGCGTCGTCGTCGATCTCAGCCCCCATGACCGCCGGCAGGTACCAGTCGGTCAGCAGGCTGGCCTCCTCCATCAGCTTGCGTTCGTCATAGGGCGGCAGCGCGCGGGGGATCGCCGCCTCGGGGGCGCGGTCGTGGATGTGGATCAGCACGTCGACGGCGCAGGCATACAACTGCTCGGCGTCGGCGCCCTCGGCCAGCATGCGGGTATAGGTGGCGTCGCCCAGGTCCTCCAGCAAAAGCAGGCCGGCGCCCGCGTCCTCGGCATAGACCTCGGGTGCGCTGAGGCCCAGCTTCGACAGGTGGCGGGCGATCGAGACGAAGGGGCGCACGTCCTCCTTGGGCGGCGGCGCGTCCATCAGCACGGCCCGCCGCTCGCCGTCCATCAGGCGGCAATAGCCGCGGAACGACGCATCGGCGGCCAGCGTCGTGCGCGCCGCCCCGGCCCAGCCGTGGCGCTCGAGAAAGCGGGCGATCAGGTCGTCCCGTTCAGCCATGGAACCCCGCTTGGTCCAGGCGCTCGGGCCAGTCGCCGCCGCCCGTCAGGGTGGCCCGCCGCAGGGTCTCGCCGTCCGCGGGCTCAAGCAGCAGGTCGAGCCGCCGCGCCGGCAGGTGCGGGCCCAGGCGTTCGGGCCATTCGATCAGCGACACGCCGTCGGCGAAGGCGTCCTCGATGTCCAGTTCGAAGGCCTCCTCGGGGTCGTTCAGGCGGTAGAGGTCGAAATGGTAGACGGTGAAATCGGCGCCGTCGTAGGGCTGCACCAGGGTGAAGGTCGGGCTCGGCACGTCCTCGCCGCCGCCCGCGAGGGCGCGGATGAAGCCGCGGGCGACGACCGTCTTGCCCATGCCCAGGCCGCCGCGGAGGGCGATCACGTCGCCGGGCCGGGAGAGCGCCGCCAGGCGCGCGCCAAGGGCCAGGGCCGCGTCCTCCCCCTCCAGGGTCAGGACGAAACCGGCCGGTTCCTCGCTTGCATGCGCCATCGCTACCATCGCCGCTCTTTTAACGAATATACCGGCGTCGGGACAAGGCTTGACCTGATCCGTCCGGCCCGCCATGTAAGAAACCCCGACCGACGGCCCCATCGCATCGACCTTGGAATTGAAGGAGCTGGCCCAGGTGTCCCCGACGCCCGCGCAAACGCCCGAACAGACCCCGCTTGAAACCGACGTGGTGATCATCGGCGCGGGCCCCGTCGGCCTGTTCGCCGTGTTCGAATGCGGCATGCTGGACCTGAAGTGCCACGTGGTCGACGCCCTGGACATGCCCGGCGGGCAGCTTACCGCACTTTATCCGGAAAAGCCCATCTACGACATCCCGGGATTTCCCAGGATCGGCGCCCAGGACCTGGTCGACCGGCTGGCGGAGCAGGCCCGGCCCTTCGCGCCCGTCTATCACCTGGGCAGCCCCGTCACCGGCCTGTCGCCGCAGGGCGCGGGCTGGCGCGTCACCACGGCGGCGGGTGCGGTGATCGACGCCCCCGCCGTCATCATTTGCGCCGGGATCGGCGCCTTCGGGCCCAACCGGCCGCCGTTGGAGGGCATCGAGGCGTTCGAGAACCAGGGCACGGGGCTGGGCGTGAAATACATGGTGGGCCGTATCGAAGACTTCCGCGGCCGCCGCGTGGTCATCGCCGGCGGCGGCGACAGCGCGGTGGACTGGGCGCTGGCCCTGGCCGATGTCGCCGCAAGCCTTGCCGTCGTGCACCGCCGCGCAAAGTTCCGCGCCGCGCCCGACAACGCGCGCAAGCTCGAGGAACTGGCGGCGGCGGGCAAGATCGATCTGGTCATCCCCTTCCAGTTGGGCGGGCTCGAAGGCGCGGACGGACGGCTCGAGGCCGTGCTCGTCCGCGATCTCGACGGCGCCGAGCGGCGGCTCGCGGCCGACGCGCTGCTGCCCTTCTTCGGCATGCTGCAGCAACTGGGACCGATCGCCGACTGGCAGTTGGATCTCCGGGACAATCATGTCGCCGTCGATCCCGCGACCATGGCGACGGACCGTCCGGGCCTGTTCGCGGCCGGCGACATCGTGACCTATCCGGGCAAGCTGAAGCTGATCCTGACCGGCTTCGCCGAGGCCGCCGCCGCCGCCCACGGGGCCCATGCCGCGGCGCGGCCGGGCGAGATCCTGCACTTCGAATATTCGACGACGAAGGGTGTGCCCGGTGTCTGCCGGGACTAGGCCCGCGGCGGTTCTCTTGCTGACGGCGCTCGCCGCCGCGCCGGTATCGGCGGCGGAGCCGCCGCTTCCCGAGGCCGTGCCCTGCCTGCCCTGCCACGGGCGCGAGAACCTGGCGAACAAGCCCGAGGTGCCGTCGATCCTGGGCCAGGACGCCAAATACCTGATCCACCAGATCATCGCCTTCCAGCGGGACCTCTGTCCGACCTGCCAGGGTTTCACCCGCCTGGACCGCCGGCATCCGGTGATGAGCGAACGGTCCCACAAGGTCGACAAGAAGGACGCGGAGACGGTCGCGGCGTATTTCCGGTCCCAGGCCTGCGTCAACGCCTGGGAACTGGACGGCGGCGCCACCGAGCCCCTGGCCAAGCCCCAGATCGCCAATACCTGTTTCCTCTGTCACGGTGAGGCCGGGCGCAGCCGTCACGCCTTCATCCCGACGCTGGCGGGGCAGCGGCGGAACTACCTGCGTGTCCAGCTTCGGGCGTTCCGCGACACCAAATGGTCGGACCGGACCCGCCCCGTCGAGCGCTACCGCGTGCACAACATGATGACCCGCCAGGGACAGCGCCTGAACGACGCCGAGATCGACGGCCTGGCGGCCTATTTCTCCAGCCAGCCCTGCCGGTGACGCCCGGCCGGATCGGCCGGATCGCGACGCGACGGATGCTCCCGTTGGTACGGCGGGCCGACGGTCGGCGCCCCGTCCCGCGGCGGGGCGTCGCGATATCAGCTTGAAATTGAGGGCCGTCCTGGCGAGTGTAGGGGCGGGACTTGATGACAGCCAGCAGTGGAGGTCCTCGTCATGGGCGAACCCTACTTTCCCTGGGCCGACAGGTACGACACCGGGATCCAGCTGATCGACAACGATCACCGCCGGTTGTTCGGCATCGTCAATGAATTGCACGACCTGATCGAAAACGGCGGAGGGCCGGAAGACCTCAAGCCGATCACCGACGATCTGATTCTATACACGCAGGTCCATTTCGAGCGTGAAGAGATCCTGATGGACGAATACCGCTTCCCGCATCTTCAGGCGCACCGGAAGCTGCACCATGATTTCGTTCGGATGATCTACGGGATTCGCAAGGTCGAGGCGGAAAGTCCCGAAAAGCTCGATCTGAAGAAAATGCTCGTCTTTCTCGAAGGATGGCTGCGCCGCCACGTCCTGAAGGCCGACCGCGAATACATTCCCTATCTGAAGGGAGACTACGGGCGCCGCAAATCGGACCTGACCATTCCCGTCGCGAAGGCGTCCGGTTTGTCCGGGGAAACGCCCCAGGAGCAGGAAGAGGTGACCGTTTCGCTGAAGGTTCCCTATGCTGCCGTGCAGACGTTGCGCCGCTGCGCCAATCTGTTGCGCCAGGGAGGCGACCACGCGGCCCCCCTGGAAGCGCTGACCGATCCGGTGGCGGCCATGGACATCGAGGACGCTTTGGAGATCGCCAAGGTCGTCCTTCGTTGAAGGGCGGCAGGGGGCGTTGAACGGCGGGAGGGGGGCCGATGCCGAGAAGTCGAATAAGCCTGTTGTCGCGGCTCGACACGGTTTCCGCGCGGTTCCTGATCAACGCTTTGGACAAGGCCGACCCGCGCGGGCTTCATCACGCCCTCTGCGTCGCCGAACTCGGCTATGCCCTTGCCAAACGCCTGAAGCACGACCGCTTCGGACCCAACGAACAGTGGCTGGCGGGTTTGCTGCACGATATCGGGCACCTGGGAATTCCGCGCGCGATTTCCGAAAAGCGCGGCAAATTGACGGCGCGCGAACGGCAATACGTGCAGCAGCATCCCAAACTCGGCAAGTTCCTGTGTGACCGGCTGTTCGAAACGCCGGAAACGTCGCGCGCGGTTCTTTGCCATCACGAGCGCCCGGACGGCACGGGATACCCCGCGGGGCTGACGGGCGAGGACATTCCTTTCATGGCCCGGGTCATCGCCGTGGCGGATGCCTACGACGTCATGCGGTCGGCGTCCTGGCTCCTGAATTTCAGGTCCCATGACGACGCCTTGGAGGAGTTGAGAAACGGCGCGGGCAGCCAATTCGACCCGGACGTGGTCAGGACCTTCCTGAAGCACGAGAACGCCATTCTGGTCACCTACGAGGCGGCGAAGAAGCTCAAGGTCGAGGAAATCCTGCGCAGCATTTGAGTCGCGGCCGCGCGGTGCCGCGGGCGTTATTCCGTCGCCGCTTGCGCGGGGAGTTCCAGGATGATGTTGACGCGGCGGTTCTGCTGCCGGCCTTCGGCCGTTTCGTTCGGGGCAAGCGGTTTCGTGTCCGCATAGCCGACGATGCGGACGCGGTCGGCCGCGATGCCGCCCGAGATCAATTCGCGCACGACCGAGGACGCGCGCGCCCCCGACAGTTCCCAATTGGACGGATACAGGTCGGTGCGGATGGGCTGCGCGTCGGTATGTCCTTCCACCGCGATGGTGCCCTTCTGGCTTTTCAGCAGGTTCGCCAGACGGCCGAGGACCGACGTGCCCGTGTCGGACAATTCGGCGCTGGCGACGGGGAACAGAACCTGTTCGTTGATCTCCATTTCCACCGTGCCTTCCCGCTTCCGAAGCACGATGTCGTCGGTCAGGCCCTGCTGTTCGATCTGTTCGCGCAAGGTATCCATGACCCCCGCTTCGGACCTGTCGTCGGCCGGTTCGGCGGGGCGGAAGGGAACGACCGGGCTGGTCATGACGGTCGGGGCGGCGCCGGGTTTCCTTTCCGTCCCCATCGTGCCCTTCAAGATGCCGGCGCCGTACGTGGCCAGGCTCATGCTCCGTTTGAAGTGCTCGAACTTGGCCTTGTCGAAGGTGGAGAAGCTGAGAATCATGACGAACAGGGTGACCAGCAAGGTCACGGTGTCCATGTAGGTCAACATCCATTCCTCGCCCGGCCCGGTTACCGCGTCGGTAATGACCGTCTGGCGTTTTCGCGGCCGCTCGGGCGGGCGGCGGGGCGTTTCCGTGGCGGGGATGTCCGTTGCGTCCTCGCTCATGCCTTCCTGGCCTCCTCCGGCCGGGCCGCCGGGGATGCGCCCTTGTCATCCAGTTCGTCCTCGTATTCCGCCAGGAAGGAATAGAGGGTTTCCCTGATGTAGGAGGGCGAGCGTTTCTGGCTCAGCAGGTTGACCGCCTCGACGACCATGCTCAGGGTCCGCACCCGCTGGTTCGTCCGGTTTTCGAGGACCGAGGCGATGGGCTTGAAGACCAGGTTCGCGAACAACAGGCCGTAGAACGTGGTGATAAGGGCCACGGCCATGTTCAGGCCCAGTTGCTCGAAGCCGCTGTGGCTCATGTCGTAGAGCATGTTGACCAGGCCGATCAGCGTTCCGACCATGCCGAAGGCGGGGGCGTAGCTGCCCATGGTGCGGAAGACGTTGGCTTCTCCCTGTTCCTTCAGTTTCAGGCGCGCGATGCGCCATTCCAGCAATTCCTGGATGTCCTCGATGGGCGAATTGTCGATGACCAGTTGGACGCCGGTGCGAAGGAACGGGCTGCGAACGTTGGCCAGCTCTTCCTCGACCTTGTGGATCTGCCGTGAATTCCACAGCTTCGCGATCTGGACGATTTCGTCCACGTCGTCCTTGACGTAGACGGTCTCGTTGCGCAGCGCGATGACGAAATTGCGCCACACCCGAAGAAGGTAACGCGGCGGAAAACTCATGAGCGTCGCCGCGATCGTGCCGCCCAGGACGATGATCAGGGCCGGGATGTTGATGAAGACCAGGGCGTCCCTCGACGTCGCCCAAACGGCGACCAGGATAAGGACGATGCCCGAGATCATACCGATCACCGTCGAGAGGCTGAATCCTTTGTGCATGGCTCTCGGTACCTTCAATTGTCCGCCGGCGCCGATTTCACCATCCGCGCCGGAAGATCACAACACACTAAACCGCATGGGGCGCATTCAATTGCTGAAAGCCGGAACGCCCGCGCCCTGCAGTTCGCCCCAGCTGAAGCCCTCGTCGCGGATCAGGCGGAGGCAGGCGTCGGCGACCATCGTGTCGTAGAGGGCGCCGCGGCCCTGTTCGATCTCGGCCAGCGCCGCGTCGACCCCCAGGCCGGGCCGGTAGGGACGGTGGGAGGTGATGGCGTCCACCACGTCGGCCACGGCGATGACCTTGGCCTCGTCGATGATCTCGCCGTCCATGAGCCCCTTGGGATAGCCGGAGCCGTCCAGCCGCTCGTGATGCTGGACGACCATTTCCTTGATGGGCCAGGGGAACTCCGTGTTCGCCAGGATATCGTAGCCGACCTGCGGGTGCGACTTGACTATTTCGAACTCGCTGTCCGTCAGGCGCCCCGGCCGGTTGAGGATTTCCGACGGAATGTAGATCTTGCCGATGTCGTGGATCATGGCGCCCAGGCGCAGACCTTCCACGCGCTCCCGGCCCCAGCCCAGCCGTTCGGCGATGGCGACGGAGATGGCGGCGACGTTCTCCTGATGGCCGCTGGTGTAGGGGTCGCGCTTTTCGATGGTGGCGGCGATCGCCCGCACGGCGCCGAGGGCCGATTGCTCGAGCGCCGAATGCAGGGCCGTCGCCTCCCGGTTCAGGCGGATCGCCTGCACGGCCTGGCCGATGTTGCTGGAGAATTCGGAAATCAGGCCGATTTCCGTGTCGTCGAACGCCTCGGCGACGGAACTGTAGACGTAAAGCACCACGGCCGTGTCCTCGCCCACCCGGATCGGCGCCACCAGATAGGATTTGAACCCGTGGCGTTCGGCCTCGTCCGCCCAGGGCTTGTCAGCGAGAATGTCCGCGAGGTCGTGCAGCACCAGGACCTTCCCGGTACGCACCGCGTCGGCGGTCGACCCCAGGTCGCCGCCGTCGCCGTTTCCCCAGCGGATGTCCAGATGGTCGACATAGCCGGCGGCGTCGCCCGCCCGTGCGACCGGCTGCATCCGCATGTCCGGGGCCGTCAGCGGCCGGCCGATCCACACCAGGGCATAGTCCCGGTCCTCGGCAAGGATCTCGGCGACCCGCTGCAACAGGCGGGTCTCGTCCTGTTCGCGCAGGATCGCCGCGTGGCAGCGCAGGATCGTGGCGCGAATCTTGGACAGGCGTCTTGCCCGTTCCTCGGCGTTCTCGCGTTTGGTGATTTCCATGTGGGTGCCCGACATGCGCCTGGGCTTGCCGTCCTCGGTCCATTCCACGACCTTGCCGCGGTCCTGGATCCACACCCAGTGCCCCGCCTTGTGGCGCAGCCGGACCTCGCAGTCGTAGTAGTCGTCGGCGCGCTCGAACGCCTGTTGGAGCTGCCGGTTCGACTCCTTGAGGTCGTCCGGATGAGCCAGGTCGATCCAGGTCTGGATCGACACGGGCGACAGTTCGTCCAGGGTATAGCCGGCGATCTCGGCCCAGCGCGCGTTGATGGTCAGCTCGCCCGTCTGCACGCTCCATTCCCAGGTGCCGGCGTTGGTGCCCCACAGAATCTCCTGCAGGCGGCGGCGCTCCTCGGCAAGCTGGCGGGCCGCCGCCTTCTGTGCCGAGATGTCGACGATGGAAACGGGGACCCGCCGGGCCATCGCCGCCGTCCTGGGGACCGGCATGGAATGGACGCAGGGAATCGGGCGGCCGTCCGCGGCGCGATAGGCGGTCTCCGTGGTGAATGTCTCATCGTCGTTCCACAGGGCGCACAGGCTGTCGATGAACGCCTGCCGGGTTTCCGGGCCGAAAAAGCGCCCGATGTTACGGCGGAACGCGCGTTCCGAGGAAATTCCGAACAGGGCGAGCGCCGCCGGATTGGCGCGGATCATCCGGATGCTGTCGATCAGGTCGTCGACCAGATCCGGGTTCTCCGCAAGGTGGTGGCGCAGGTCGCGCACGTCCTGGTCGCGAAGGTCGCGCATCCGACGGAAGATCGTCGTCACGTTCATCTCAAGAAGGGCGACCGTGGCGGAATCGAACAGGGTGCGGTAGCGCGCCCGGCTGTCGCCGAGCATGCGGTCGATCTGCCGGTTCGCCTCGATCTCGCGCAGCAGCAATCCCATGCCGGCGGACGCGAAGGTCAGCATGGCGACAAAGGGCACGGCGATGGTGCGCAGGACGGCCTGGTGGAAATCGATGGGCAGGAAATAGAACCAGCCGACCGCGACCAGATTCACCGTCAGGCCCAGCGTGACGAAGGCGGCAACGCCGATCCGCGGCAGCTCGGACCGGTAATGGTGCCGCCACGCGAGGCCGAGCAGCACGGATGACGCGATCACGCCCATGCCGACCGGGACGCCGCCGCCGCCCAGGTGGATGCGGGAAACCGCGGCGATGCCCGCGGCGACCAGGCCGACGGTCGGCCCGCCGAACAGGGCGCCCATGGACAGGACGACGGAGCGGGCATCGAAGATCACGCCCGGCGCGGCGTGAATGGACATGACCATGCCGACCGCCGCCGCGCCGCCGAACAGAATGCCCGACGCGAGTTTTCCCGCCGTCTCTTTCCGGTTCCAACGCCGGACGATGAAGCGCTGCAGGAAGCACAGGGCGAGCAGCAGGGCCGCGTTCTCCAGAAGCTCAAACCCAAACATTCCGCATCCGTTCCGTTCTTCTTTTCCCAGGCCGTTGTCCGCCGCGCGGCGCTGGCCGCGCCGCACGGAAACGCCGGCATCGCCGGCGGCGGTCCCGGAAACGCGATCCCCCCTCCCCCTGGAGGATCGAATGGCGGGGCGCCGCCGTCGATCAACCGGCGGCCCAAGGATCGGCACGAAGGCGTATACTGCACCGCGCGAACCCGCGATGGCAATTCAGCCGAACGGCATATACGTAAAAACGTGTATTCGTGGCGGCGGCGGGGCGCGTTCAGTTCATGGGATGGCGGTAGATCAGGCGGCCGTCGTCGTCGACCGTGAAGTAGTCGGGCAGATCGGGATGATCGATGATCTCGTCCGAGTCCTCGAGTTCCAGGTTCTGCTCGGACACGTAGGCCACATAGGGCGACTTGTCGTGGTTCTCGGCCAGCAGGTGGTAGAACGGCTGATCCTTGCGCGGGCGCACCTCGGCGGGGATGCTGTCGTACCACTCCTCGGAGTTGTTGAACTCCGGGTCGATGTCGAACACCACGCCCCGGAAACCGTAGACGCGGTGGCGGACGAATTCGCCGAGGGGAAATTTCGCGACCGATTTATTCATGACCTTCAGGCCCTTTTGTTGCCTTCTTCCGAGGACGGTTCTGCGCAGACGCGCCTTCAATATAATGCCATGCCGAGTGGAGTCAAAGACGGCCGAAAGTCAGGGGTCCCGATCGCCGGGGGTGCCCGCCGCCGTATAGGCGATCAGCACGCCGCCGTCGGGCAGCGGCGTGTTGACGAACGCCAGCGCGCGGCCGTCGGCGCGGTCGACGACGTCGCGGGTGACCTCGCGCCGGGTCATGGCGCCGAGGATGCGCGCCTTCTTGCTGTCCCAGTCGCCGCCGGGCGCGGCCAGCGGCCGGGTCGCCTCGACGAAGTCGCTGACATGGGTGCCGGCGGCCAGGACGTCCGGGCCCAGGTCCCACAGCCGCTGAAAGGCCGGGTTCCAGAACTTCAGCCGTCCGTCCGATCCGAACACGGCGATGGCGTCGGTCAGGTGTTCCAGGCTGGCGCGATAGACGGCGTCGCGCGCGTTGTTGGAGCTTTCCAGGTCGAGCTGGTCCGTCACGTCGTCGTAGCCGAAGGCGAGCCCGCCCGGCGGCATGGGATAGGCGACCGCGCGCAGCGTCCGCCCGTCGGGCAGGTGCATGAGGTCGCCCATGGGGTCGCCCCCCTCGTCGAACAGGGCAAGCTGTTCCATCTTGTAGGCGCGGAAGTCGGGCACCTCGGGCAGGCGCCGCTCGGCGCGCAGGTGTTCCAGGATCTCCGGGTAGTCGCGCCCCCCCGCCAGCCACGCGCTGTCGAGCCGCCACATGTCGCGGTAGGCCTCGTTGAAGAAAATCAGCCGGGTCGCGCGGTCGAAGATGGCGATCCCGGTGCCGAGCCCCTTGAGCACGGCCTCCTTCATCAGCGCCGCGGGCGGCAGGGCCGCCGGTTCGGCCGCCGGCGGCGGGCCCGGGTTCTCGCCCGACCCGTGCGGGAAGGCGTAGCCGATCACGCCGCCCACCGTCGTCCCGTCGCCGTCCTCGCCGCCGCCGTCCGTCACCAGCGGGCATTCGGTGACGTCGAAGCTGCGCGCCTCGCCGGCGTTCGCGATGTCCTGGATGCGGGTGACGGGGCGCGTCTCGTCCCGCGCCGTCGCCGCCTGTTCCTCGTCGGGTCCGGCGACCCGCTGGTTGAGCGCCGCCTGGTTGGTGAACACGACGCGAAGGTCGCGGTCGCGCAGCCAGATGGGAAAGGGCAGGGCGTCGAGCAGGCCCCTCAGGTGCAGGTCGCGGGCTTCCGGCAGGTCGCCCTCGCCGGTCAGGTCGACCAGCAGCTTGGCCGCGGCCGAGATGTCGCGCATCCACACCATGTCCGCCAGGGGCGTGCCGTTCTTGGCGCTGGCGCGCGCGCCGACGGCCTGGATCATGCGCCGGCCGCCCGAATCGGCGGTGGTCAGCACGATTTCGAAACGCCGGCCCTCCTCGTGCAGGAAGGTGACGGAGGCCTTCAGCCGCTTCGCCGAATCGCCGTCGAAGCAGGCGGTCACGTCCTCGAATCGGGCGTTGGTGCCCTGGGCCAGGGACAACAGCGACGCCAGCTTGCGCGAACAGGTTATGCCGCCCGACGCGCGGTCCCAGATGAACAGGCCGTCGGGCGATCCGGCCAGGATCTCCCGGGCCTTCACGGCGACGGCCTCGGTGCGCGCGCGTTCGTGCTCCGCCTCGGCCGCGCGGCGCCGGAACATCCAGGCGACGACCAGAAGCATTCCGGCCCCGATGAACAGGCCGGTACTGAACGCACTCATGGGGGCGGTATCGCTTAGCACGGAGGGATGTTAATCATTGAAATCCCTGATAACAAAGGAAAAGGCGGCGCTTTCGCACCGCCTCTTAACCTTTTTGGACGTTTCGGTCCGATCAGTAGCGGTAGGCGTCCGTCTTGAACGGCCCCTTGACGTCGACGCCGATGTAGTCGGCCTGATCCTTGCGCAGGGTCGACAGCTGGGCGCCCAGCTTTTCCAGGTGCAGCATGGCGACCTTTTCGTCCAGGTGCTTGGGCAGCACGTAGACCTTGTTCTCGTACTTGTCGCCGCGGGTCCACAGTTCGATCTGCGCCAGCACCTGGTTGGTGAAGCTGGCCGACATGACGAAGCTGGGGTGCCCGGTGGCGCAGCCCAGGTTGACCAGGCGGCCTTCGGCCAGCAGGATGATGCGCTTGCCCGACGGGAACTCGATCTCGTCGACCTGCGGCTTGATGTTGGTCCACTTGAAATTCTTCAGCTTGGCGACCTCGATCTCGTTGTCGAAGTGGCCGATGTTGCAGACGATGGCGCGGTCCTTCATCTCGCGCATGTGGTCGACGGTGATGACGTCGATGTTGCCCGTGGTGGTGACGAAGATGTCGCCGCGCGGAGCGGCGTTCTCCATGGTCACGACCTCGTAGCCCTCCATGCAGGCCTGCAGGGCGCAGATGGGATCGACCTCGGTGACCAGCACGCGGCAGCCGGCGTTGCTTAAGGATTCGGCCGATCCCTTGCCGACGTCGCCGTAGCCGGCGACCACGGCGACCTTGCCCGCCATCATCACGTCGGTGGCGCGGCGGATGCCGTCGACCAGGCTTTCGCGGCAGCCGTACTTGTTGTCGAACTTGGACTTGGTGACCGAATCGTTGACGTTGATGGCGGGGAACATCAGGGTTCCCTTCTTCTCCATCTCGTACAGGCGGTGCACGCCGGTCGTCGTCTCTTCGGTCACGCCGCGGATGGCCTCGCCCTGGCGCGTGTACCAGCCGTGGTCCTCGGCCAGCTTCTTCTTGATGGAGGCGAACATGTACTCGGCCTCTTCCGAGCCCGGCTTGTCCAGGACGGCGGGGTTGTTCTCCGCCTCCATGCCCAGGTGGATCAGCAGGGTCGCGTCGCCGCCGTCGTCCAGGATCATGTTGGCGGTGCCGCCGTCGGCCCATTCGAAGATGCGGTGGCAGTAGTCCCAGTACTGCTCCAGCGATTCGCCCTTGTGGGCGAACACCGGGGTGCCGCCCTCGGCGATGGCCGCCGCCGCGTGGTCCTGGGTCGAGAAGATGTTGCACGACGCCCAGCGCACGTCGGCGCCCAGGTCCCGCAGCGTCTCGATCAGCACCGCCGTCTGGATCGTCATGTGCAGCGAGCCCGCGATGCGCGCCCCCTTCAACGGCTGCTGGGCGCGGTATTCGTCGCGCGTCGCCATCAGGCCCGGCATCTCCGTTTCCGCTATGCTGATTTCCTTGCGGCCCCAATCCGCAAGGGTCATGTCGGCAACCTTGTAATCGTCGAAGGGCATATAGAACTCCTGTTCCTCTAATTCGTTTCGCACGGACCCCGAACGCCTGCGTCCGGCGGCCCTGTGCTGTGAAATTGATTTGCCGGGCGGGGCCCCGTCCGGCCGTGTCGGTGCCGGGGGATGTAGCAGTCCCGGGCCCATTCTTCAAGGGGCCGGCCCGGTCCGGCCCTTGCACGGGACCCTCCGGGAATGGAGAAAATCTCGGGCCCGCCCCAAGAATTTCGCGGTTTTCCGGGACCGATGCCCGCGCCATACTGCGCGCCGCTCAACCGCCCAGCAACGTCCCAGGAGGCCCTTGCCATGACCGATCCGGAAATTCTCAAACGCGAGATCAAGATCCTGGTGTTCGACCAGTACGGCACCGTCGTCGACATGCAGAAGGGCCTGACCGAGATCGCCGCCCCCTTCCTGAAGAAGAAGGGCTGGGACGGCAATCCCCACAGCTTCGTCACCTGGTGGCGGCGCACCCACTTCGAGAACTCGATGATCGATGCATTATGTGATCGCGGCCACACGCCCTACCGGCAGATCGGCCACCGCGCCGTCTCGGTGGTCATGGACCGCGCCGGCATCGACTACACCCGGAAGGAAGTCGAGTGGCTGGTCTCCGAGATCGAGAGGCTGAAACCCTTTCCCGACGTCATCAAGGCCTTGGGCAAGCTGCGCAAGGCGGGCTACAAGCTGGCGATCCTGTCCAACGGCGACCCGGACATGCTGGCCGCCGCCGGCCCGCACATCGGCTTCAGGTTCGACCACGTCATCAGCGTCGCCGAGGCCGGCTACTTCAAGCCCCATTGGGCGACCTACGCCACGGCCTGCGACATCACCGGCTTCGACCGCACCTCCTGCCTGTTCGTCGCCAACCACGAATTCGACTGCGTCGGCGCCAAGAGCTTCGGCATGCGCGCGGCCTTCATCGACCGGCGCAAGCGGCCGTTCGGCGCCTGGCCGGAACAGCCGGACCTGATCGTCGCGGACTTCAAGGAGCTGGCCGATACGTTGGCCTAAGAGGCCGTGAGGCGGTGAGAAGATTCGATGACGGCAAAACACGGTGACGCAACGCTGGTACTTTGCCCCGGCTTCATGACCGACCGCGCGCTCTGGCGGGACATGGAGACGGGGCTCGCGGCCCTCGCCCCCTGTCACTTCGCCGACTTCGGCCGCATGGAAGACATCGAGGTCGCCGCGCGGGAATTGCTGGATGCGGTGCCGGGACCGCTCGTCCCCATCGGCTTTTCCCTGGGCGGCTTCGTCGCGCGGGAAATCGTGCGCCTGGCGCCCGAGCGGGTCGCGGGCCTGGTGCTGATGAATTCCTCGGCCCGTCCGCCGCGCCCTGAAATCGTCAAGCGCAATGCCTTCCTGATCGGCCATACGCGGGAACGCGGCTTCAAGGGCCTGTCGACCGATGCCGTGAAGAAGGCGCTGCACCCGGACCGCCGCGAGGACGCGGCCCTGATCCAGGAGGTCAAGGACATGGCACTGCGCATGGGCGCCGAGGCCTTCATCAAGCAGCTCTCCATCCGCCGCCGCGACGGCCGCCCGGACCTGCCGGCGATCAAATGCCCGGCCCTGGTCATCTGGTCGCGCCAGGATGAACTGCGTTCAATGAAGGAGTCTCAGGAGATGGCGGATGCCATTCCGGATGCCCGGTTCGAGATCATCGAGGACTGCGGCCACATGACGCCGATGGAAGCGCCGGAGACGGTGCTGAGCCTTCTCGCCGACTGGCTGCGCGATAGCCGGATTTATCGCACGGTGCTCTAAGCGAGGCCGTTGAAATCGTCCAGCAGCGCCGCGATGCGCCCGGGGTCGACCTGGCCCATGATGGCGTCGGCGCGGCGGTTGGCGGCGGCCATGTCCATCTCGCGGATGCGCTGCTTCACCACGGGGATGTTGGCCGCGACCATGGAAAGCTCGCGCAGGCCCAGGCCCAGCAGCAGCGGCGCATAGCGCGGATCGCCCGCCATCTCGCCGCACAGGCTGATGGGGATGCGCGAGCGCAGCGCGGCCTGGGTCGCGAACTGGATCAGGCGCAGCACCGCCGGGTGGAGCGAGTCGTAGAGATGCGCCACGTGCTCGTTGGTGCGGTCGGTGGCCAGCGTGTACATGGTCAGGTCGTTGGAGCCGATGGCGAAGAAGTCCGAGACCTGGGCCAGCGCGTCGGCGGCGAGCGCCGCCGCCGGCACCTCGATCATCACGCCCAAGGGCGGCAGCGGGTCGGGCAGCTTGTGCTTGCGCCGCTTCAGCTTCCGCGCCGCCTTCTGAAGGGCGTCGCGCGCCTGGCGGACCTCGGACACGGTCGAGACCATGGGCAGCAGGATGCGCACGGGCCCGTGGCAGGCGGCGCGCAGGATCGCCGTCATCTGGGCGTCCATGGTCTTGCGGTGCTTCAGGGACAGGCGGATGCCGCGCAGCCCCAATGCCGAGGTCGCCGCCTCGCTGAGGTCGCCGAGCAGGCCCTGGGCCGGCTTCTCGCCGCCGATGTCGAGGGTACGCACGGTCACGGTCTTGCCGTCCATGGCCTCGACGATCTCCTTCAGCGTCGCGTACTGTTCGTCCTCGGTCGGCACGTCGTCGCGGCTCATGTAGAGGAACTCCGTGCGCAGCAGGCCGATGCCGGCGGCGCCGTTGCGCCTGACCAGGTCGAGTTCGATGGGCAGTTCCACGTTGGCGGCCAGCGACACGGAGACGTTGTCCCGCGTTACCGCCGGCACGGCCCGCATGTGGCCCAGGCGTTCGGTCTCCTTGCGCGCGGCGGTCTTCAACTGCTCGTAGACGGCCTGCGTGCGCGCCGTCGGGTTGACGATGACCGTGCCGCGGGTGCCGTCGACGATGATGCGGGCCCCCGGCTTTACGGCCTCGGGCAGGCCGGGGATGCCGAGAACCAGGGGAATGCCGAGGGCCCTCGCCATGATCGCCGCGTGACCCTCGGCCCCGCCCAGCGCCGTCGCCGCCCCGGCGATGCGCGTGGGGTCGAGCTGCGAGGCGTCGGCGGGCGACAGCTGGTCGGCGATGACGATCGACCCGGGGGCGGCCTGGCTGAACGGCTTCAGCGGTTCGCGCATCAGGTTGCGGATGATGCGGTTGCCGACGTCGCGCACGTCGTCGACGCGCGCCGCGATATAGGCGTTGTCCATGGCCTGGAACGCGTGGACGATGTCGTTGAGCTGGTTCTGCACCGCGGCCTCGGCGTTCAGCCCCTGGCGGCGGATCAGGTCCCGCGCGCCGCGCACCAGGCGCGAATCCTCGAGCATCTGCAGGTAGGCGTCGAACAGGAATTGCATCTCGCCCGTGAGCACGTCCTGCTGGGCCTGGGCCTTCAGGCGCTTGAGCTGGCGGCGGGCCAGGATCACCGCGGCCGCCAGGCGTTTCTGCTCGGCCGCAATCGCCTTCTTGGCCACCCGGCGTTCGGGCACTTCCAGGGTCCCGGCCTCGCGCACGTGGGCGGGGCCGACGGCGATCCCCGGCGACACACCCAGGCCCTCGAAACGCTTTTCCATCTCCCGCTTCACGCCGTCAGCCTCATCCGCCCGTCAGCGGTCCTTCCGACCGGTCCTCGTCGAAGCCGCCCTCGACCAGGGCGGCCAACGCCTCCAGCGCCTCGGCGCCGTCCGTGCCGTCGCAGGCGATCTCGATCTCCGTGCCGGGGGCGGCGGCAAGCATCATCAGCCCCATGATCGAGCGTCCGCCCACGGTCTGCCCGTCCTTGGAGACCAGGATCTCGGCCTCGAATTCGCTTGCCAGCTTGGCGAACTTGGCGGCGGCGCGGGCGTGCAGGCCACGCATGTTGACGATGGTGACGGTGCGCGACGGCATGAAACCTAGCGCGCGTCCTGGGTCAACAGACGCGACGCGATGTTGATGTACTTGCGGCCCGCTTCCTGCGCCGACTCGGCGGCCTTGGCGAGCGGTTCCGTCTTGCGCACGCTGGCCAGCTTCACCAGCATGGGCAGATTGATGCCGGCGATGACCTCGACGTTGGCGCGGTCCAGGATCGAGATCGCCAGGTTCGACGGCGTGCCGCCGAACATGTCGGTCAGCACCACGACGCCCTCGCCGGCGTCGACCTGCTGCACGCGGTTCAGGATCTCGGTGCGGCGTTCCTCCATGTCGTCCTCGGGTCCGATGCAGACGGCGGCCACGTTCGCCTGCGGCCCGACGACATGTTCCAGCGCGGAAATCATCTCCGTCGCCAGGTTGCCGTGGGTAACGACGACCAATCCGATCATGACAGGCCTTCCATCATTCGCATGTGTCCCTCAAGAAGCGGCATCAACCGGGCCGGCGGCTCTTTGGGTCCGCTTCGGAATCATTCCGGCAGGGGATATTGGTACGATTTTCACCGTTTGTCCAAGTCGCGATGGCGCACCCGCGCCTTTTCCCCCCGTTCGGACAGCCAGGCGCCCAGCCGTTCGGCGACATAGACCGAACGGTGGCGCCCGCCCGTACACCCCACCGCGATGGTCAGATAGCTTTTGCCCTCTTCCGCATAGCGCGGCAGCAGCGGGCCGAGAAGCGCGGTCAGATGGCGGAAGAACGCGTCGAAGCCGGAGTCGGCGGCGATATGCGCGCCGACCTTGTCGTCCAGTCCCGTCAGCGGCCGCAGGTCCAGGTCGTAATGGGGATTGCTGAGGAACCGCACGTCGAATACCAGGTCGGCGTCGCGCGGCACGCCGTTGCGATAGGAGAACGAGACCACGAACACGGGCAGGCCCGGTTCGCCCTGGACCGCGAAATGGTCCTCCATGGCCGCCTTCTGCGCGCCCAGGGACATGTCCGACGTGTCCATCACTACGTCGGCCCGTTCGCGCACGGGGGCCAGCAGCATGCGTTCCTGGCGGATGCCGTCGGCCACCGGGCGGTCGATGGCGAGCGGATGGCGGCGCCGGGTTTCGGCGTAGCGGCGGGTCAGCACCTGGTCGTCGCAATCCATGAACAGGACCTTGGCGTCCACGTCGTCGCGCGCGCGCAGTTCGGCGATCATCTCCAGGAACGCGTCCGCCCCGAAATCGCGGGTGCGGATGTCGACCCCGGCGGCGATGGGATGGGGAAAGCCGCCGGGTGCGACCAGCCGGCCCAGCAGCGACAGCGGCACGTTGTCGATGGCCTCGAACCCCATGTCCTCAAGCGCCTTGAGGGCCGAGGTCTTGCCCGCGCCCGACACCCCGGTGACCAGTACCAGGGGTTGGCGGCCGTCGCCTTCCGGTTCGTCCGCGGCTGCGGTCATGGGGTGCGTTCCCCGGTCCGGCCGGGCAGTTCGATGACCTCCGCCCGCCGTTCCTCCCAGGGCAGGCGGCGCAGCGCCAGGCGGATCTTGGCCGGCGCCGAGGCCTCGAACGGGGCCAGGCGGATGAACGGGAGGTCGCGGCCCAGGATCGGCGTCGACCGCTCCTCGGGCAGGCGCTCGACCTGGTGCGGCGCGACCAGATCGCAGACCAGCGCCACCGGCGCCTCGTCGACATGGCGCATCGGCATGATGCCGACGCCGCGCACCTCCAAAAGGCCCCTCAGCGCCTCCGGCGCCTGGGCCCAGACGCGGCCGTCGCGCAGGCAAAGGTCGACCCGGTCGTCGGCCACCAGGCGTGGTCCGTGCGGCCCGCCGCCGTCGATCAGGCGCAGCGCCAGGTCCGACTTGCCCGCCCCCGACGGCCCGCGCAGCAGCACGCCGGCGCCGCCGATGGCGACGCAGGTGGCGTGGATTTGCTCGTGCACCGTCCGCATGAGGGGAAGGGTGTTCCGAGCGGCGCGCCCTGTCCAGCCTATTCTTGCGATTTTCGGCGGCCGCCGGAAGGCCTCGCGGCGTTTTCCGTCCCGGTTTTTCGCAAATGGCCTGCGGCGCGCGGGAATTTCGCGCCACCCCCGTGGACGGGCGGGTTCGGCTGCGTCATTCTGCCGGTAACGGGGGCGTGACAAGACCATCCAAGTGGGAGGACCGCACGCATGGATTTCCAACTGAAGGGCAGGACCGCCTTCGTCACCGGCGGCTCGCGCGGCATCGGCCGCGCAGTGGCGCTGAAGCTGGCCGAGCAGGGCGTCAACGTCGCCATCTGCGGGCGGACCCTGGACAGCCTGCAGGCAACGGCGGCAGACATCCGCAACTTCGGGGTCGAGGCCTGGCCGTTCCAGGCCGACGTGTCGAAGCGGGAGGACGTGGAACGCTTCGCCGAACAGGCCCTGACGGCCGCCGGCGGCGTCGACATCCTGGTCAATAACGCCGTGACCTCGACCGCAGCTCCCTTCGACGAGCAGACGGACGAACTGTTCCGCTACCACATCGACGTCAAGCTGATGGCCTATATCCGCCTGGCGCGCATCATCCTGCCGCATCTGGAGAAAAAGGGCTGGGGCCGCATCGTCAACATCGGCGGCATGACCGCGCGCATCGTCGCCCCCCTGCGCGTCACCAACGGCGTGGTCAACGCCGGCGTCGCCAACTTCACCAAGCAGCTGGCGACCCGCGCGGCCAAGGCCGGGGTCACCATCAACTGCGTCCATCCCGGCTTCACCGCGACGGAGCGCGTCATGCAGATCTTCCGGCGCGAGGCCGAGGACAAGGGCGTGACGCTGGAGGAGGCCATGGCCGAGCGGGTGACGGAGATTCCCCTCGGCCGCCTGATCCAGCCCGAGGACATGGCCAATGCGGTGCTGTTCTTCTGCTCGCCGCTCGCCGCCATGGTCACCGGGCAGTGCATCGCCGTCGACGGCGGCTCGGGCGAATCGGTTAATTACTGACCCTCCTGCCTGCGCTATAAGGGCGGCCATGACCGCCAACTGCCCCGTCTGTTCCGGTTCCGGCACGGTGCTCCGCCGCCTCGGCGCCGAAGAGATCGCGCATGGGCTCCAGGCCGTGTTCGGGCAAACACCGCCCGCCGGCGCCGTGCCCGGCGACTACGATCTGGTCGAATGCGCCGGCTGCGGCCTGGTCTATGCCGACCCCATGCGGGCGGGCGGGGCCGCGCTCTACGACTGGCTCACGTCCTTCGCCAAATATCACGCGCAGGCGCGCTGGGAATGGACGCGCATCAGGGACATCCTGAGAGCCGAAGGGCGGCCCTTACGCCTGCTGGAACTGGGGGCGGGGCAGGGCGATTTCCTGGAGACGCTCAGGGACCTGCCACAGGTCGCGGCCCAGGGCATCGACCTGTCCGAACGCTCCGTTGCAAAGGCGAAAGCACGCGGGCTCGACGTGCGCCGGGCATCGCTGGAGGACGTGATCGTCGAGGCGGCGGGGACCTACGACGCGGTGGTGCTCAGCCACGTGTTGGAGCACGTCGCAACGCCCGGCGCCCTCATGGCGGCGGTCGGGAACCTGCTCGCGCCGGGCGGGCGCATCCTGTTCTCCGTGCCCTATTCGCCGATGAGCCGCGAATACCTGCACGACGACGTCATGAACCTGCCGCCGCACCACATGACGCGCTGGAACATCCGCGCCCTCGAAGGGCTGGCGCGGGTGCTGGGGCTCGACCTGGAAACCTGGATGCCCAAGGCCAAGCCGGCGTGGAAGCGGGCCCTGAAGCATACCTGCGACACGATCCGGGGCGAGGGCCGGGTGCGCGGCCTCGCCCGCCTGCCGGTGGTACTCGCCAACTGGGGGACCTTCCGCCGCGTGCTGGCGGATCACCGCGCGCGCGAACGGGTCGGCGGCCGCCCGGCGGCGGACACCATCCTGGTCAGTCTGAAACGTGAAAAATAATTCCTCTGTGCCCTCTGTGGGATCTCTGTGGGCTCTGTGTCTCATTAACTAAGTCGTTCCCGGTAGGGCTCGTGCCTGGATCGACTGGGTAATTGGACACAGAGCCCACAGAGATCCCACAGAGGGCACAGAGAAAAGTTGTTCAGGTTCCTGTCTGGCTCATGCAGCCGGCAGGCAGACGGTAAACCGGGCGCCCAGGATTTTGCCGTCGGCGGCCAGGCGGTTGGAGGCGCGGACGGTGCCGTCGTGGGCATCGACGATCTGCTGCGAGATCGACAGGCCCAGACCCGAATGGGTGCCGAATTTCTCGCCGTGCGGGCGCTCCGTATAGAAGCGCTGGAAGATCGCCTCCTCCTTGCCGGGCGGGATGCCGGGGCCTTCGTCGTCGATGGTGACGATCACGGTCCTGCGGTCGCGCGACGCGGTGATGCGGATCGTGCCGCCGGGCGGGCTGAAGGTGACGGCGTTGGCGATCAGGTTGCGAAACACCTGCACCAGGCGGCTTTCCATGCCCTGCACGGACAGTTTCCGGCCGTCCATGATCTCCAGCAGCAGCTTCGGCCCGCCGTCCTCCGCCGTCGTCGCATGGACGTCGGCCAGCGTCGACAGCATGCCCGCAAGGTCGACCGGCTCCTTGTGCGCGCGCGACAGTTCGGCGTCCAGGCGCGAGGCATCGGAGATGTCGGAGATCAGGCGGTCGAGCCGGCCCACGTCGTCCTGGATGATCGACATCAGTTTTTTCTGTTGCTCCGGGTCCTTCACCCGGACCGCCGTCTCGACGGCGCTGCGCAAGCTGGTCAGCGGATTCTTGATCTCGTGCGCCACGTCGGCGGCGAACCGTTCGATGGCGTCCATGCGCGTCCACAGCGCCGCCGTCATGGCGCGCAGCGCCAGGGACAGGTCGCCGATCTCGTCGTTGCGGTTGGTGAAGTCGGGGATGTTGTCCTCGCGCGAGTGGTCGCGGCGCACGCGGTCGGCGGCGGCGGCCAGGCGCTTCACGGGCCGGGCGATGGTGCGCGCCAGATAGATCGAGAGGAAGGTCGTGATGGCGATGGCGACGCCGAATATCTTGAGGATGTCCAGGCGCACGTCCAACAGCGCGTTGTCGATGGACGTCGACGGCTTGGTCAGCATCAGCGCCCCCAGGATGCGCTTGTAGCGCTGCACCGGCACGGCGACGGACAGCATCATGCTGTCCTGGGAATAGGCCCGCACCATCCTGGTGTCGTCGCCCATCAGGGCGGACATGACCTCGGGATAGTCCGCCGCCGAGGGCTCGGGAATCTCCCGGTAGTGGGTCAGCGGCATGGCGCCCGGCAGCCAGCGGGTAATGCGGTCGTAGATGTCGAACAACGTGTCGGCGGTGCTGCCGTTGCCCGATCCCGGCGGCGGCAATTGTTCGACCTCGACCGCCTGGCGGGTCTTGCCGAAATAGCGCGAGTCGGCGGCCAGTTCGCCCGCTCGGTTGAACAGGCGCGCGCGGGTGCCCGTGGCCTCGACCAGCCGGCGCAGCATCTGGTTGCGGATGTTGGTGGCGACCTGCTGCTCCGAAGACTGGTCCAGGTGCATGGCGCCCTCGGCCAGCGCCACCGCGAACAGCTGCGCCTGGGTGCGCAGCGCCGCCAGTTCGGCGCGGATCAGGCTCTGCCGGTAGTCGCCCAGGTACAGCACGCCGGCGACCAGGATCGACAGCGCCAGCATGTTGATGGCCAGGATATGGAGGGAAATGGGCGAGATCAGGCGCCGCTTGCGCGGCCGCTCGCCGCCGGCCGCATGCTGGACGTCGTCCGTGGCGGACTGGGCCGACGCAGGCGCGCCGCCGTCCGCCGCATCCGGCGGGCCCTGCCCGTATTCCGGCAATGTTCCGTCCTTGGCCATGGGCCCCCTTTTGCCCTGCTGCGCGGCGGGTGCGGGCGGCGCCACGGCCGCCGGCCGCCTATTCGGCCTTATAGCGGTAGCCGATGCCGTACAGCGTCTCGATCTCCGAGAACTCCTCGTCGACGGCGCGGAACTTGCGGCGCAGCCGCTTGATGTGGCTGTCGATGGTTCGGTCGTCCACATAGATATTCTCGCCGTAGGCGGCGTCAATCAGCTGGTCGCGGTTTTTCACGTGGCCCGGGCGGCGGGCCAGCGCCTCGACGATCAGGAACTCGGTGACCGTCAGGGCGACTTCGGAGCCCTTCCAGGTGCAGAGATGGCGCGACGGGTCGAGCACCAGCTCGCCGCGGCGCACCACGTCCTTGCTGTCCGGCTCCTTCCCGGCCAGTTCCCGGCGGCGCAGCACCGCGCGGATGCGCTCGATCAAGAGGCGCTGGGAAAACGGCTTCTTGATGTAGTCGTCGGCGCCCATGCGCAGGCCGACGACCTCGTCCACCTCGTCGTCCTTGGAGGTCAGGAAGATCACCGGCAGGTTGTCGCGTTCGCGGATTTTCGACAGCAGCTCCATGCCGTCCATGCGCGGCATCTTGATGTCCAGCACCGCCAGGTCGACGGGTGCGCGGCCCAGGCCCTCCAGGGCCTCGGCACCGTCCGAATAGGTGGTCACGTTGTAGCCCTC
Organism: Rhodospirillales bacterium CG15_BIG_FIL_POST_REV_8_21_14_020_66_15; assembly: GCA_002781745.1. Lineage (GTDB taxonomy): Bacteria > Pseudomonadota > Alphaproteobacteria > Rhodospirillales > Casp-alpha2 > UBA1479. The sequence continues at coordinate 4,358 of PFFW01000118.1, read as the reverse complement.
GGCCTCGAGCGCCATGGACACGGAAGTCAGGATGTTCTGGTCGTCGTCGACCAGGGCGATGGAATTGGGCATGGGCGGACTCCTCAGGACGCGGACGGGCGAAGCGGGTGAACCGTAAGGCGCCGGATTTTCCATAAGACGCGGCCCGGCAGACCGCCACTCTCTTCCGCCTTTATGGCAGAATTTTAACGCGATTGGGGCGGCTTTGCCTAACCCCGTGCCCGGGCGCGCCGCATTCCGTTGACCTGACACGCTTCGGTTTTCTATAGTCGGTGCAGGCGGTTCCCCGATCAAGGGCGTCAGGCCCCGGGGCTAAGAGGGAACACGGAACGGAGCAGACCCAATTCGGGGGCTCCCGTGCCGTGGCTGCCCCCGCAACTGTGAGCGGCGAGCACCGTTCAACGTCACGCCACTGGACTTCGCGCCTTCCGCGTATATGGGAAGGCGCCGGGTGTCCGGGAAGGCCGGACGGTGCAGCGACCCGCAAGCCAGGAGACCTGCCGCCTGTCACCGCGCTACCCAAGGGACGGGGGTCCTGCAGGGGCGGAAATCCGCAAGCGGTGAAACCTTGTCCGTAACCTGTTTTTGTATTCATCGGAGGTTTCACGCATGACCGTTCAGACCCGACAGACCGTCCGCACCACGGCGGCCGAGCGCGCCGTTCCCGCGTTCCTGGCCCTGCTTTTCGGCGTTTTCCTGGTGCTCGGCACGGGGTTCGCCCATTCGGACGCGATCCACAACGCCGCCCACGACACCCGGCACGCCTTTTCCTTCCCCTGCCACTAAGGAGGGCGCCATGATCGGACGTATCTTTGCGGTCGCTCTGCTGGCCGGGCTGGCGGCTGGGCTCGCCGTCTCCGTGGTTCAGCACTTCACGACCACCCCCATCATCCTCCATGCCGAGGAATTCGAGAACAAGCCCGCGGCCTCCCTGGGCGGCCATGCGCGCGTCGACCCGGACGCCCGCGGCCTTACGGGCGGGCGGCTGTATCTGGCCCACGAGCATGCGCCGGGCGCCGACGCGGAAGGCTGGGCGCCCGAGGACGGGCTGGAGCGAGCGCTCTATACCGCCCTTGCCAACGTGCTGACGGCGATCGGATTCGCCCTGGTTCTGACGGCTGTGGTGTACATGCGCGGGCGGCCGGTGGACGGCCGCAGGGGCGTGCTGTGGGGGATCGCCGGGTTCTGCGTCGTCTCCCTGGCGCCGGCGCTCGGCCTGCCGCCCGAGGTGCCGGGATCCGTGGCCGCCGAATTGACCGCGCGCCAAGGCTGGTGGGCGCTTTGTGCCGCCGCCACGGCAGGCGGGCTGGGTTTCATGTTCCTCGGGCCCCGGCGCTGGATGCCCTGGGCCGGAGCGGCGCTGCTGGCCCTGCCCCACGTCATCGGAGCCCCGCATCCGGAAGGGATGGGCGGCGCCGTGCCGCCGGAACTGGCGGCCCATTTCGTCGCCGCCTCGTTGGTCACGACGGCGGCCTTCTGGGCCTTCCTGGGCTTCGCCACGGGAACCCTTGCGCGGCGCTTCCAGCTCACTTGAGCGGGCGCGCGCGTTCGGGCAGTCTTGAGCACCGGGGGCCGACACCCGTCCGCCCCCGGTCGTTCAAGGAGCGCCCGCACGGATGGCCCGGCCCCCCTCCATACCCCGCGATATCCTGATCGCCGAGACGCGCGGCCTGCTTATGGGCGGGCGCGCGGGCCTGCTGTCGACCACCTTCCGCGGGAAGGAGCGCTGGCCCTACGGCTCCCTCGTGACCTATGCGCCCGACACGGACGGATCGCCCATCTTCCTGTTCTCGGGCCTGTCGGACCATACGGCGAACCTGGCCAAGGACCCCAAGGCCTGCCTGCTGGTGGAACGGGCGCTCCGCCGCAAGCATCCGCAGCAGGGGCCGCGCATCTCGGTCCTGGGCACGGTCAAGGCGACCAAGGAGGCGCGCCACCGCGCCCGTTTCCTCGCCCGCCATCCGGGGGCGGCGCGCTATGCGGACTTCGGCGATTTCGGCTTCTACGTCATGACGGTCCGGCGTGTGCACCTGGTCGGCGGGTTCGCCCGCGCGCAATGGCTGAAGGCCGACGAGGTCGCGCCGCCGCCGGCCGCCGCCGGGGCCGTCGCCGAGGCCGAGGCAGGGGTGATCGCGCACATGAACGCGGACCACGCGGAGGCGCTGGACCTCTACGCCAACCGGTTGCTGGGCCGCAAGGGCGCGGGCTGGCGGGCCGTGGCCTGCGACCCCTGGGGATTGGATCTGATGCGGAACGATGCCCCGGCGCGCCTGGAATTCGACGGCATGGCGGCGGACGCCGGCGATCTCCGCGCCCGCCTGGTGTCGCTGGCCGCCCGGGCCCGGGAAAAGGCCCGGGGCTAGGCGCAGGCCGCGGCCCGCGCGGCGTCGTGCTTTTTCCGTGACAAACGGCAAAGGGATGTTGCCCCGCCCGGCCGCGAAGGTTAAGTTTTTCGCCATAACCTTGATTAACAAGGCGCAGGACAACATCCAGGGACCCAGAACGCGACGACCCGCCGGGGGCGGGCGGCGGCCATCCATCATATTCACTGAAGATAACCGCATCGCCGCGGTCTATGGGCGCGATCATCATCCTGAAGGAGTATATCGTGGAGAACGCAGGACATTTCATTTCTAGCTTCGGATTGGAAAACCACGGGCTGGCCGGGGTCCGGCGGGCCTATTGGAACCTGGACGCCCATCACCTGTTCGAGGAAGCGGTCCGCCGCGGCGAGGGCAAGGTGTCGGCCGGCGGCGCCATCGTCACCGAAACGGGCCAGCACACGGGCCGCTCGCCCAACGACCGCTTCATCGTCGAGGAAGACGCCACCAGGGACGAAATCTGGTGGGGCAACGTGAACCGCCCGATCTCCGAGGCGAACTTCGACCGCCTGCTCGACAAGATGCTGAAGCACTACCGGGGCAAGGACGCCTTCGTGCAGGACTGCTTCGCCGGCGCCCATCACGACTACAGCCTGAAGGTGCGGGTGGTGACCGAGGAAGCCTGGCACAGCTTGTTCGCGCGCAACATGTTCATCCAGCCGATCCATCACGACCTGGCCGGTTTCCAGCCCGACTTCACGGTCATCCAGGCGCCTTCGCTGACCGCCGACCCGGCGACCGACGGCACCACTTCCGGCACCTTCATCGTCGTGCACCTGTCCAGGCGGATGATCATCATCGGCGGCTCGGCCTATGCGGGCGAGATCAAGAAGTCGATCTTCTCGATCATGAACTTCCTTTTGCCGCCCCGGGACGTGCTGCCCATGCATTGCTCGGCCAACCAGGGCGAGGACGGCGCCACGGCCATCTTCTTCGGCCTGTCGGGCACCGGCAAGACGACCCTGTCGGCCGATTCGTCGCGCACCCTGATCGGCGACGACGAGCACGGTTGGGGCGCCGACGGCGTCTTCAACTTCGAAGGCGGCTGCTACGCCAAGACCATCAATCTGACCCGCGAGGCGGAGCCGGAAATCTACGACCTGTGCCACACCTTCGGCTCGATCATCGAGAACGTGGTGATGGACCCGGTGACCGGCGAACTGGACTTCTTCGATCCGTCCCTGACCGAGAACGGCCGCGTCAGCTACGATATCGCCAAGGTCTCCAACGCCTCGTCCACGGGCTGCGGCGGCCAGCCCAAGGACATCGTCATGCTGACGTGCGACGCCTTCGGCGTGCTGCCGCCCATCAGCCAACTGACTCCCGACCAGGCCATGTACCACTTCCTGTCCGGATACACGGCGAAAGTGGCCGGCACGGAACGCGGCCTGAAGGAGCCGCAGGCGACGTTCTCGACCTGCTTCGGCGCCCCCTTCATGCCGCGCCATCCCACGGTCTACGCCAGGCTGCTGGGCGAGAAGATGGCCAAACACAACGCCAAGTGCTGGCTGGTCAACACCGGCTGGTCCGGCGGCGGCTACGGCGTCGGCCAGCGCATGAAGATCGCCCATACCCGGGCCATGCTGCACGCGGCGCTGGACGGCAGGCTGGCGGCAGGCGGCTTCACCGCCGATCCCAACTTCGGCGTGCTGGTGCCCAACGCCTGTCCGCACGTGCCGACCGAGGTTCTGAACCCCAGGAACACCTGGGCCGACGAAGCCGCCTACGACGCCCAGGCGCGCGACCTGACGCAGCGCTTCGAAGGCAACTTTCAGCAGTTCGAAGGCCACGTGGGCGACAGCGTGAAGGCGGCGGCCATCCGCGCCGCGGCCTGAGTCCGTCCGGATCGAACACGGGAAACCGGCGCCTTCGGGCGCCGGTCAGACTGCTGACAAACCCCTCGCCATTGGCGGGGGGTTTTGATTCAATTGGTCATGCTGAAAGAACCGTCCCCCCATCAGACCGAACTTGAGATTG
>PFFW01000099.1 GCA_002781745.1 Rhodospirillales bacterium CG15_BIG_FIL_POST_REV_8_21_14_020_66_15 | reverse complement strand
GCCCTCGACGCGGTAGGACCCCACGGGCTCAAGGCCTCCCGCACATCCGCATGTCGATCGGCAGCCCCGGGGCGGCGCAGGCGGACGAGGCCTGGGTCGCCGGGCGCGCCGCCCAGGCCCTGGCCGCGGCCCATGCGAACGCCGATGCCCATGTCTATTGCGACACCTTCGCCGACGTCGATCGCGGCTATTTCGCGCGCCAGGGGGTGGTCGACCGCCTTTATAACCCGCGCCCGGCCTTTCACGTGCTGCGCCATCTGACCGGCGCCCTGGCGGCGGCGGACGGCGGCGCCTGGGCGGTCCGCGCCGGCGGCGGCGAGGTCGCTGTCGGCACGGCCGGGGGGGCCGGGATCCTGGTCGACCTTGCGACCGGCGAGTTGCGCCCCGGCGGGACGGACGACCTTGCCGCCGTCGCCGGACCCGTGGCCTGGATCGCCGGGACATGACCGGCGGCCTGCCCCTTTCAGGCGTGCGTATCCTCGACGCCAGCCACGTCCTGGCCGGGCCCTTCGCGACCTATCAGCTCTGTCTCATGGGTGCCGACGCCGTGCGGGTGGAGCGCATCGGCGGAGACGACTTCGTGCGCCATCACGGCGGCTCGGCGGAATTGCGCACGCAAGGGATGGGCGGCTCCTTCGCGGCGCAGAACGCCGGCAAGGCCTGCATCCTCTTGGACCTCAAGGCCCCCGGCGGGCGCGATGTATTCCTGAAATTGGCGGCGGCCTGCGACGTGGTGATGGAGAACTACCGCCCCGGCGTCATGGACCGCTTGGGCGTCGGCTATGCCGACGTGAAGGCCATGAAGCCCGACATCGTCTACTGCTCGCTCACCGGCTACGGGCCCCAGGGGCCGTTCGCGGACGCCCCCGCCTACGACCACATCGTGCAGGGCGTGTCGGGCCTCATGAGCATGACCGGGACCAAGGACTCGGGACCGCAGCGCATGGGCCTGCCCATCACCGACTACATCGCCGGGCTGACGGCGGCCCTGGCCGTCGCGGGGGCCCTGCACCAGAAACGGGCTACGGGCGAAGGCCAGCATCTGGTCGTGCCCATGCTGGCCTCGGTTCTGGCCTTCATGGGCTCCTACGCCATCGACGCGCAGACGCTGGGCCGCGAACGGGGGCTTCAGGGCAACGCCCCCTTCAGCGGCAGCCCCTTCGCCGGGCGCTTCGACACCGTCGACGGCCATTTGGTCGTCACCGCCAATACGGCGGCCCAGGCCGTCCGCATGGTACGGGCCCTCGGCCTCGCCGACCTGGAACCGTTGGCCGCCGGCACCGCCCCGGACGCCCTGTCGGAGGCCGACCGGGCCAGGGTGGCGGAGGCCCTCGACCGTACGTTCCGCACGCGCACCGCCCTGGAGTGGGAGGAGGCGCTGGGCGCCGCCGCCGTCCCGGCGGGAAAGGTGCGGGGGCTCGGTGAGATCCTGGCCCATCCGCAGACGGCGGCCATGGGCTGCCTGGACGACCTGCCGTTGCCGGGGCTCGAGGACCCGGTGAAGCTGCCGGGGCTGGGCTTCACGTCGGACGCCTGGACCAGGCGGCCCCTGTCCGAGCCCGAAGCGCCGGGGCAGAGCACCCGCGACGTGCTGGCGGGCCTGGGGCTTTCACGGCGGGAAATCGACGATCTCGCCCGCGCCGGGGCGGTCGCCGGGCCGGGCCTGCCTCCCCGCAGCGCCTAATCCAAGACGTCCCGCCGCGCCCGCAGCAGCGTCATCACCGCCCGGTCGCGCCACGCCGCGCGCGCGGCCCGTTGGTCCATGGGCAGGGCCGCGCGCCGTTCAGTCGCGACCTTGGCGACCAAGTCCGGGGTCCAGGGATCGTTCTGGCCGCGCTCCGCACCCAGGCGGGCATAGGACGGCCCCATGCGCCTGGCATGGCCTTCGATGCCGCCCGGGGCGTTCAGGTCGGCGTTCTCGAACGGGCCGGTCACGGCGAGGCGGATGCCCAGCCCGTCGCGCACGATGCGGTCGATGTCGGTGGCCGTGGTCACCCCGTCGCGCACCAGGCAGTAGGCCTCGCGCAGCAACGCGCCCTGCAGGCGGTTGAAGACGAAGCCCTCGACTTCCTTGTTCACGCGGATCGGCGCCATGGCCGCGCGGGTCATCAGGGCCTCGGCGCGTGCGATCGTCTCGGGCGCGGTGAAGGTGGCGGGCACGACCTCGACCACGCGGATCAGAAAGGGCGGGTTGCCCGGATGCAGGACCAGGCAGCGCGCACGCCCCGCGACGTGGTCGAACAGGCGTGACGGCTCGATGAAAGAGGTCGAACTGGCGATCGTACAACCTTCGGCGGCGATGTCGGCGATGCGGGCCAGCAGATCGCGCTTCATCTCCATATCCTCGGGGATGCTTTCCTGCACGTGGTCGGCGCCGACAAGGGCCGCCGCAAGGTCCGCCGTCGGGGCGATGCGGGCCATGGCGGCCTCCGGTGCGTCGTCGACCAGACCGAAGGCGGCGAGGTCGCGCAGCCGCGCGCGGGCCATGTCCAGTGCCGCCGGCAGGCGCGCCGCGTCGGCGTCGAACAGGCGGACGGTCATTCCGGCGGCGGCGAACACGACCGCCCAGGCGGTGCCGATGGTGCCGGCGCCGATCAACGCCATGGCGGGTTGCGCGGGCAGGTCTGTCGTCATCGTCTTCCTCTCCATCTTATTGGCGCGCAGAACGTATTTCTGCACCTTGCAGGCATGTTCTGCACTGCGAAATTACAAATATGTCCTTTGATTTGACGAACGGTGGTGGGCGCACTAACAATTCGGGACGGCGCGTTTTCGGCCCACGCGCCGGATAAGAACAACTCGACGCCCAGGGAAACATCCGGCCGAAGACGTCTTTATCCATTTGGGAGGACTCCAATGAAGAAGTTCGTGAAGGTTCTATTGCTTGCCGCACCCCTGGTGATGGCGGGTCATGTGGCGGTCAAGGCCGACGAATTCATCCGCATCGCCTCCGGCCCGTCCGGCGGCAGCTGGTACCCGCTGGGTGCCAAGATGGCGGAAGTCTTCGGCAAGATCGGCGGTCTGTCCGTGTCCAACGGCCCGGGCGGCGGCGTCGGCAACGTGCTGGACGTGAACAAGAAGGAAGCGGAAATCGGCTGGACCTACGGGCATACGGCGTTCGACGGCTTCAAGGGCAACGCCCCCGTCTTCAAGAGCGCGAATCCGAACGTCCGCCATTTGGCGACGCTTTATCCCGCCGGCCTGCAGACGGTTGTCCCGGCCAAGTCCGACATCAAGTCCTATGCCGACCTGAAGAATAAGAACCTGAGCCCCGGCAAGCTGAAATGGTCCGGCTATGCGGCGGCGCAGCTCATCTTCGGCAAGTACGGTTTCAGTGTCGACGACGTGAAGAAGAACGGCGGCACGGTCCATCACGTGGGCTATTCCGACTCGGTCTCGCTGATGAAGGACGGCCATATCGACGCCTATACGGCGCTGACCAGCGTGCCCCAGGCCTCGCTCCTGGATCTGGAGTTCAGCCCCGGCGTCCGCTTCCTGCCGGTCGACGAAAAGATCCTCGCCGGAGTTCTCAAGGAAAACCCGGGCTACATCAAAATCACGATGACCAAGGATGACTACAAGAGCATCGACAAGCCCGTGCCGATTCTGGGCGCGGTCACCATCATGGTCATCAACAAGGACGTGCCCGACGACGTGGCCTACAAGATCACCAAGGCGCTGTGGGAACACCACGGCGATCTGGTCCAGGTCAAGGACGTCTGGAAATCCGTGAAGCTGGAGAACGCGCTGCTCGGCGCGGCGCTGCCGGTCCATCCGGGCGCCAAGAAGTACTACGACGAAAAAGGCGTCAAGTAGCGGCCCTTTGGGGGTGACGGAATCCTTCCGGCGCGGCGACGAAAACCGCCGCGCCGGTTGCCGTCAATACCCCGACCGGCACGTTTCGACTCCCGCACCGTCATGAACGAAAATCGCACCGCTTCGGCCGAAACCCTGCACTACGACGAGGTGCGGGAGTATTCCGTTCTCGAGCACGCGCTGATGCGCCGTGGCTACGATGTGGTGACCTGGGTCGCCGTCATTGTCGCCACCGTCGCCATCGCGCTGGCGCTGTTCCACCTTTACGTCGCCGTGTTCGGCACGCCGCAGTCGCGGGCCTTCCGCTCCACGCATCTGACCGGAATGATGGTGCTGGCGGTGCTGCTGTTCCCGCTCGGCCGCAAAAGCTGGCGCGACCGCCCGGCCACGCCCCTGCAATGGGGCCTGTTCGGGATCGATACCCTGTTGGTGCTCGCGGTCGTCGCGGTGCAGGTCTACACGCTGTGGGACCTGGACGCCTTTTCCCAGCGCGAGGGCGAGCTGATCGATGCCGATCTGTGGATGGGCTCGCTGCTGATCCTCCTGGTTCTGGAGACGACCCGCCGGTCCGTCGGCCTGCCCATGGTTATCGTGACGCTGTTCTTCGTCGTCCATTCGCTTTACGCGCACAAGTTCTTCGGGTTCCTGTACGGCCCTCCCACGTCATTCACCAAGTACATGGACGTCCTGTTCATCCGCTCCGAAGGCATGTTCGGCATCCCCATCTCGGTCGCCGCGACCTACATCGTGCTGTTCATCATCTTCGGCGCGATCCTGATCCGCACGGGGGCGGGGCGCATGTTCATCGATCTGGCCATCTCGCTGACCGGCCATCGCACGGGCGGGCCGGCCAAGGCGTCGGTGGTGGCCAGCGCCTTCCTCGGCACCGTGTCGGGCTCGGCCGTCGCCAACGTGGTGACCACGGGGTCGTTCACCATCCCGCTGATGCGCAAGCTCGGCTATCGGCCCAAGTTCGCCGGCGCGGTCGAGGCCTGCGCGTCGTCGGGCGGGCAGATCACGCCGCCGATCATGGGGGCCGCCGCCTTCATCATCGCCGAATTCATGCACGTCAGCTATTTCACCGTCATCGTCGCGGCGATCATCCCGACGCTGCTGTACTTCGCGACCATCTATTTCATGGTCGACATTGAGGCGGAAAAGGACGGCATCAAGCGTCTCGACAAGCGGACCCTGCCGCGCGCCCTCAACGTGCTGAAGCACGGCTGGCATCAGCTCCTGACCCTGGGCGTCCTGGTCGGGCTTCTGGCCTGGGGCTACTCGCCCATGCTGTCGGCGTTCTGGGCGATCGTGGCCCTTGTCGTGCTCAGCTTCCGCGATCCGCTGACCCGAATGAGCCCCGTCGACCTCCTGGCGGCGATGGAATCGGGGGTGCGCGCGGCCATGCCGGTGACCGTGGCCTGCGCCTGCGCCGGGATCATCATCGGCTCCATCTTCGTGTCGGGCCTGGGGCTCAAGTTCACCAACCAGGTGATCGGCATCGCCGACGGCAATCTGCTGGTGCTGCTGGGGCTGACCGGCGTCGCGGCGATCATCCTGGGCATGGGGATGACGACCACCGCCGTCTATATCACCGTGGCGGCGCTGATCGTACCGTCGCTGATTCACCTGAAGGTCGTGCCCATGGCGGCCCATATGTTCGCCTTCTATTACGGGGTGGTGTCGACCATCACGCCGCCGGTGGCGCTGGCCTCCTTCGCGGCGGCGGCGATCGCGGGGTCGAGTCCGATGTCGACGGCGGTCGAATCGGCGCGCATCGGCATTGCCAAGTACCTGGTGCCCTTCGCCTTCGTCTACAACCCGGCCCTGCTGTTCCACGGCCCCATCTGGCTGACCTGTCTGTCGGCGGCGCTCGCCTTCATCAGCCTGTGGGGACTGTCGGTGATGCTGGAGGGCTGGCTCAAGGGACCGCTCAACCCCTTTATGCGCCTGGTCGTCGGGGCGCTGTCCGTGATGGCGCTTTTGCCGCCCATGGAGCCGCTGATCGATGGACTGCCCAGCTTCATCCTGCCCGTCACCGGGGCCGCGGGCATCGTCCTGTTCTCTCTGTCTCGCAACCGCCTCGACCCGGAGCCGGCGCAATGAAGATGTCCGGGTTGTTTATCGGCCGACCGGTCTATTGGGCCCTCGCCGCCGCCGTGATCTTGGTGCTTGCCGGGCTCGGCCTGCATCAGGCGCACGTGCGCGATTTCGTGCCGTTCCTGTTTGCCGTACTCGCCATCGCCGCCGCCGCCGTTGCGGCCGTGTTGTACCTTTACCGGCCGGGCGAACGGGCAACCCGCGAGACGCTCGACCCCGATCAGGCCGGTTGACGCTGCGCCCGGGCCGGGGCCGGATTCGAGCCCCTTGATTGTCGGTCCGGCGGCGGTTATGCTGCAGTGCACAACACATCCGCAACGAAGGGGCTGTGTCATGGATCAACCTTCCCGCCGGGGGAGACGTTCACGGCCCGATGTCGGACAGCAAGCTCAGCATAGTCGTCATTGACGAGAACCCGGTCAGGGCCGCCATCCTCATGGACGGCCTCGCCGAATCGGGCCATACGCATGTCGTCCATATCGACAACGTCGACAACCTCCTGAAGAAAATCTTCGCCATCGATCCGGACGTGATCCTGATCGACCTGGAAAACCCGTCGCGCGACACGCTGGAGCAGATGTTCCAGGTCTCGCGCGAAGTGCGCCGCCCTACGGCCGTGTTCGTCGACGAGACGGACCGCGCCATGACCGACGCCGCCATCGACGCGGGCGTCAGCGCCTATATCGTCGACGGCCTGAAGAAGGAGCGGGTCAACCAGGTCGTCGACCTGACGATTTCGCGCTTCAACGCCTTTTCGCGCCTGCAGGCCGAACTGAACGAAGCCAAGACCGCGCTGTCCGAGCGCAAGATCATCGAGCGCGCCAAGGGGATTCTCATGCGCAACCACGGCATGAGCGAGGAAGAGGCCTACGCGGCGTTGCGCAAGACCGCCATGAACGAGAAAAAACGCATCGTCGACATCGCCAACAGCCTGGTGACTGCCGACCGCATCGCGTCATGACGCCGGGAGGGGAATATCAACGTGCCGGATAGCCAAGGGTGCAGAGAAGCGGACGGTTCGGCCACCGGCGGCGCGCCGGAAGTGTCGACCGTCCATGCCGGGATCATCCCGCTGCTCGATTGCGCACCCCTGGTGGTCGCCGCCGAGTTCGGGTTCGCCGAGAAACACGGCCTGCGCCTCGAAATTTCGCGCGAACAGTCCTGGGCGTCGATCCGCGACAAGGTCACCATCGGGCATCTCGACTGCGCGCACATGCTGGGGCCCATGGTCATCGCCTCGACGCTGGGCATCGGCCACGTGCGCACGCCCTTGATCGCGCCCATGGCGCTCGGCCTCAACGGCAACGCCATCACCGTGTCGTCGGCCCTGTTCCAGCGGCTGATGGCGGCTGGGCTCGACGGCACGGATGTGCTGTCGGGGGCGCGGGCGCTCAAATCCGTCATCGAGGAAGACCGTGCCGGCGGCCGCCCGCCGCTCACCTTCGGCGTGGTGTTTCCATTTTCCGCCCATAACTACGAGTTGCGCGGCTGGCTTGCCGCCGCCGGGATCAACCCCGATTTCGACCTGCGCCTGGTGGTCATTCCCCCGCCGCTGATGGTCGCCAACCTGGACCAGGGCCTGATCGACGGGTTCTGCGTCGGCGCTCCCTGGAACGCCGTCGCGGTCGAGGCCGGCGTGGGCGAGATCGTCGCGACCAAATCCCGGATCTGGCACAACGGGCCGGAAAAGGTGCTGGGCGTGCGCGCCTCCTGGGCGGCGGCCCATCCGCGCACCCTGAACGCGCTGATCCGGGCCCTGGTCGAGGCCGCGCAATGGGTCGAGCGGCCGGAGAACCGCCGCGCCGTGGCGGAAACCCTGGCCGCACCCCGTTACCTGGGCATCGCCGCGCCGATCCTGGCTCGGGCCATGGCGGGAACCCTGCCCGGCCGCGGGCCGACGGGGACCGTCAGCGATCCGGATTTCATCACCTTCTTCCGCGACGACGCCACCTTCCCCTGGCGCTCGCACGCCGCCTGGTTCGCCGAACAGATGATCCGCTGGCGGCAGGTCGACCGGGAAACGGACGTCTGCGCCGTTGCCAAGCAGGTCTACCGCCCCGATATCTACCGCGCCGCACTGCGCCCGCTCCGCTTTGCCGTGCCCGGCGCGGATTGGAAGTCCGAGGGCACCGGTGCCGCCGCCGGCCTGTTCTTCGGCGGCGCGGTGTACGATCCGAAATGCGGCTGAGGTCGAGCCGTTAAATTGCCTATATTTTAATCTGCATAAAAATATTGACTATATTTTATTCATATCATGAGGCTCCATATAAGCGGTTATCTTCTAAGCCATTGAAGATAAATCATCTTTATTTTGGCATGCGTTGTGCAGTGCAGCATCCCGGTGACCGGGCGCCGATGGCCGCCGCCCGTTCCGTTGTCAGGCTCGCCGAAGAG
>PFFW01000074.1 GCA_002781745.1 Rhodospirillales bacterium CG15_BIG_FIL_POST_REV_8_21_14_020_66_15 | reverse complement strand
GGACGGTTCTTTCAGCATGACCAATTGAATCAAAACCCCCCGCCAATGGCGAGGGGTTTGTCAGCAGTCTGAGGGGCACCCGATGGTGCCCCTTTTCCGGCGCGGAGAAAACCGCGCCAATTCGTGAATTCCCTTAGCGGGAATAGAATTCGATGACCAAGTTCGGTTCCATCTGAACCGGATAGGGAACGTCGGCCAGCTTGGGCGTGCGCAGGAAGGTACCGGCCAATTTCTTGTGGTTCACTTCCATGTAGTCGGGCACGTCGCGTTCGGACGATTCGATGGCGAGCAGCACCAGCGGCATTTCCCGGGACTTGTCCTTGACCTCGATGACGTCGCCTTCGCGGACCTGGTAGGACGGGATGTTGACCCGCTTGCCGTTGACCTTGACGTGGCCGTGGTTGACGAACTGCCGGGCGGCGAACACGGTCGGCACGAACTTCATGCGGTAGACGACGGCGTCCAGGCGGCGCTCCAGCAGGCCGATCAGGTTTTCCGAGGTGTCGCCCTTGCGGCGCGAGGCCTCGGCGTAATACTTGCGGAACTGCTTTTCCGAGATGTTGCCGTAGTAGCCCTTCAGCTTCTGCTTGGCCATCAGCTGGGTGCCGAAGTCGGACGGCTTCTTGCGCCGCTGGCCGTGCTGGCCGGGGCCGTATTGGCGGGTGTTGACGGGGCTTTTCGGGCGACCCCAGAGGTTTTCGCCCAGGCGGCGGTTGATCTTGTATTTCGAGGCGAGACGCTTCGACATGACTTGTCGGTCCTTCTTGCTTTGCCGGCGGCCGTTTTTTGTCGCCGCGGCGGTCTACGTTGTCCCGGTAAGCCTTGGTCCCTCCCTGGCCCCAAAGGGCGTCAGGAGGGGGCGGGACGGGCCCGATAGGCGGCACGCATCCACGTTCCCGGAAAGGAAGCGCGGGAGTATAGGCATTGGGCGCCCGTTGTCAACGCGGACACGCGGATTTCCGGGCCTGCGCGCCGTTCAGCCGTCTCCCCGTTTCGGCTGCGCGCCCAGCGGCGGGGACACGGCGCCGATCCGTTCCCGTTCCGCGTCCTCGATCAGGCGGCTTTCCGTGAGCACGCCCAGGCGTTCCAGGATCGGATAGGCGACCGAGGTCAGGTGGCTGTTGACCCGCTTGAGGTCGCGCAGCACGTCGAGGTGCAGGGAGCTTGAATCGAGCGTGTCCGGACGGCGCTCGCCCATGCGGCGGAAATGGTTTTCCACGTAGCGGCGCTCCAGGTCGCGGATCGCCGTCTTTTCGTGCAGCAGCTTGCGCGCCGCCTCCTCGTCCCCGGAAACGAAGACGTGCAGGGCGAGGTCCAGGTTCTGCAGGATGCGGTCGTGGAAGGCCTCCAGTTCGCGCTGGCCCTCGGCGGAGAAGCTGATGTGGCCCTTGATCTTCTTGGCCGCCAGTTCCATCAGGTTCTTGTCGATGATGTCGCCGACGTGCTCCAGGTTCGTCGTGAAGCTGAGTATCTCGATGCTGCGCCGGCTTTCCTGCTTGTCCAGTTCCTCCTCGGTCAGGCGGGTGAGGTAGAGCTTGATCGCCTCGTGCAGGCGGTCGACCACATCGTCCTGGGCCTCCACGGTCTTGCGCAGGCCGGCGTCGTTGGTGCGCAGCACGTCTTGCGCCGAAGACAGCATGGATTTCACCGCATCGCCCATTCGCAGCGCCTCGCGCGTCGCCCCGGTGAGCGCCACCGACGGCGTGTCGAGGGCGCCTTCGTCGAGGTAGCGCGGACTGCCGGGATCGTCCTCTGCCGGGCGGTCGCGTAGGACCAGGCGCACGGCGCGGTCGACCAGCGCCAACAAGGGCAGGAACAGGACGACGAGCGCCAGGTTGAAGCCCGTGTGGAAGTTGGCGAGCAGGCGTTCCGGCGTGTCGCCGAGCATGGTCAGGTAGGGCTGCACAAAGGGCACGAAGGGTAGTGCGGCGAACACCCCCACCAAGCGCATGAGCAGATTGCCGAGCGGTACCCGGCGCATGGCGGGCACGGCCTTGGCGGTCAGGCCGACGGCGGCCAGCGCCCCGCCCAGGTTGGCGCCCAGCACCATGGTCATGGCCAGTTGGGTATTGAGCACCTGCATCCCGGCCAGCGACATGATCAGCAATACGACCGCGACCGACGAATGGGACGCCCAGGTGATGGCCGCGGCGAACACCACAGCCAGCAGGGGCTCGTTCGTCAGCGGCCCGACCAGAACGGCCATGGCCTCGCTTTCGCGAAACGGCAAGGCCCCCATGGCGATCAGGCGAAGCGACAGAAGCATCAGGCCCAAGCCGATGAGGGCGCGCGCCACGGCGCGGCGGCGGCTGTTTTCCGTCGACAGGAACACGAACACGCCGACGGCAACCAGCACCGGCGACAGCCAGTCCAGGTCGAGCGACAGGGCCTGCACGATCATGGTGCTGCCCACGTCCGCGCCCAGCATGATGGCAAGCGCCGCGATGCCGGCGATCATTCCCTGACCGGCGAAGGACGAGACGATGAGCGCCGTCGCCGTCGAGCTTTGCAGGATCGTCGTGACGCCGAACCCGGCGGCGAGCCCCGTCATCCGGTTGCGTGCCGAGGCGGCGAGGGCGCGGCGCAGGTCGGCGCCGAACGAGCGGGTGATGCCCGTGCGCACCATGCGGATGCCCCACAGCAACAGGGCCACGCCGCCGACGATGTTGATGATGGTTTCCAACTGCTTCGCGCCTTCCGGTGCAGGTTTCACATTGCCGACGCCGGGCGGCGATCCGCTCGGCGGCCGCCCGCCCTCAGAAATACGCACTGAGTGCGTTTATAATACGAAACCCCGTTCCCGGCAATAGGTGATACCGGCAGGCCCCGTCAGCTCAGCCAGGGCATGGAGAAGGTCTTCACGTTGGTGAAGCTCTTCATCGCCTCGATCACGCCTTCCTTGTACCCCAGGCCCGAATCCTTGATCCCGCCGAAGGGCGACATCTCGATGCGGAAGCCCGGCACCTCCCAGACGTTGACCGAGCCGACCTTGAGGCCGTCGATGAAGCGGGTGATGTACTCCATGTTGTTGGTGCACACCCCCGACGACAGACCGAAGGCGGTGGAGTTGGAGATGGCGATCACCTTCTCGATGTCGTTGGGACAGCGGATGATCGGCACTACGGGGCCGAAGGTCTCCTCGCGCACCAGTTCGCAGTCGTAGGGCACGCGGTCGACCAGGGTCGGCGAATAGACCGCGCCGTCGCGCCGGTTGCCGTACAGAAGCTCGGCTCCCTTCGACACGGCGTCGTTGACGCGCCGTTCGAACAGCATGGCGGCCTTCTCCTCGATGACCGTGCCCACGTCCGTCTTGGGGTCCATGGGGTCACCGTACTTCAGCTCCTTGACCTTGGACTCGCACAGCTTGACGAAGTCGTCGGCCACGGCGTCGACCACCAGGATGCGCTTCACCGCCGTGCAGCGCTGGCCCGAGTTCTTGGTCGCCCCGGCGACGGCGAGAGTCGCCGCGCGCTCCAGGTCGGCGTCCTCCATGACGATCAGCGGATCGTTGCCGCCCAGTTCCAGCACCAAGCGGCGATAGCCCGCGTGCTCGGCGATGTACTTGCCGACGGCGACGCCGCCGGTGAAGGTCACCAGTTCGGCGTGCTCGTTGGTGATCATCTCGTCGGCGATTTCCGCCGGGTCGCCGGTGATGACCTGGAACATCTCGGGCGGCAGGCCCGCCTCGTAAAGCACGTCGGCCAGCAGCAGCGCCGTCAGCGGCGTCTTTTCCGTCGGCTTCAGGACCATGCAGTTGTTGGTCGCGACCGAAGGCGCGATCTTGTGCGCGACCTGGTTCAGGGGATGGTTGAACGGCGTGATGGCGCTGATCGCCGAGAGCGGCGAGCGCGTGGTGAATATCTTGCGCTTGGGGCCCGAGGGGGCGACGTCGCAGGAGAACACCTCGCCGTCGTCCATCAGGGTCAGCGCGGCGGCCAGGTTGAACACGCTCTGCGAGCGGCTGGCCTCATAGAGCGAATCCTTCTTTGAGATCCCGCATTCGGCGGTGATCAGATCGGACACCGCGTCGCGGCGGGAATAGAGGATCTCACCCGTCTTCTTGAGGATTTCCGCGCGCTCATGACGGGTCAGCTTGGGCTGGTATTCGGCGGCGGTCTGGAACGCCTTCTTCACATCGGCGACGGAGGCCTTGGGCACCGTGCCGACCACCTGGTTGGTGTACGGGTTCATGACCTCGATGCGGGCGTCGCGCACCCCGTCGTCGCCGACGATGCGCAGCCTTTCGTGGATCACTTCGTCGTTGGCAAGGGCTACGGCGATGTCCATGGATATATCCTCCAAACGTCCCTGGTGGGGTTCTTGTTTCACGCGACGTTCCGGGCGAGCGCCGTGTGGTTCAGCGCCACGTCGAAAACGTCGAAATTGCGCAGCCGTCGGCCGACGTCGACGCTGGCCGTACGGGTCACGATCAGCGGCACCTTCTGTTCCGTCACCCCGCCGTGGGAGCGCAGCGGCTCCTTCAGCTGGCTGAGGTCGTGGCGATCGGCCGACGTCCCCAGCACTTTGGACTTTTCGGACACCACGATCAGGTCGCCCAGGCGGTCCTCGGGCAGCTCGAACTCGGCGCAGCCGTGGGTCCGGTCATAGACCTTCTGCACGCCGGGCACGGCGGCGAGTTTCGAAATGACCGTCGTCTGGTCGGCATCCGCCGGCAGGTAGACGGTGGCGAAGGAGCCGAGTGCCCCGTGGTGCACCACGTAGGGATCGGTGATCGGCAGGATGACACGCGCCTTGCCTTCGCCGAGGAAGCCGTCGAGAACCTCCTGCAGGTAGATCACGTCGGGCTCGCCCGCATCGTTGAACTTGGCGTTCATGCCGTGGTCAGCGGTCAGCGCCAGCACCGCGCCCAGCGCGTCCAGTCTGGCCCAGTAGCCGTCCATCATGGCGTAGAAGGCGTTGGCCACGGGGGTGCCGGGGGCGTGCTTGTGCTGGATGTAGTCGGTGGTCGACAGGTACATGAGGTCGGGACGCATGGTTTCCATCAGCTTGACACCGGCGTCGAAGATGAACTCCGACAGGTCCGCCGAATAGACGTCGGGGATCGGCCGGCCGACCAGTCCCTGCGCATTGTCGATGCCGTTTTCGGCCCTGGTCGTCCGGTCCGCCTTCTCCGACGAGAAGCAGACGGCGCGGCCCGAGGCGAAGTCGAGCCCGTGACCCAGAAGGCGGCACAGCTTGTCCTTGGCCGTGACGATGGCGACCTTGGCGCCGGCGTCGTGGAAGGCCTTGAAGATGGTGTCCGTGCGCAGGAACCTGGGTTCGTTCATCATCACTTCCTCGCCCGTGTCCGGGTCGAGGAAGAAGTTGCCGGAAATACCATGCACGCGGGGCGGCACGCCGGTGACGATGGACAGGTTGTTGGGGTTGGTGAAGCTGGGCACCACGCAGTCGGCGCGCAGGTCCGACCCGCTCTTCAGCGCCTTGGCCAGGAACGGCATATGGCCGCCGGCAATGGCCTGTTCGATGTAGGCGGGCTCCGATCCGTCGATGCAGACGACGACCAGGGGCTGGCTGGGCCAGCCGTAGGTGCGGCCGTTGACGGAGACGGAACGGGAACGGGCGGAGGACTGCTCCATGATGCTTGCTCACCTTCGAAATCGTCCGGGCGCGCAGGCTGGCGGTCCGGTTCGGGGAATTCTCGGAACCGCTCAAGGATATGTCAAATCGTTAATAACTATGTGATTGATAGGTTAAATCAATGTGAATTTCGCGCCGGCGGGCCGGCGAACGCCGGTCAACCATCTGAAAAAACGGCGAAAGTCCGCGTGCCGTTGCATTACTCGGCGGCCTGAGGCGCGCCGGTCTTCACGCCCATTTCGGCCAGGACTTCCGCCATCGCCTTGAGCGCCGCCTTCATCTCGTCGGCGCCCAGGTGGCCGATGCAGCCGACGCGGAAGCTGGGCGCCACCGTCAGCTTGCCGGGATAGAGCACGAACCCCCGGTCCTTGACCTTGTCGTAGAACACCTGGAAGTCGAAGGCCGGGTCAGACGGCATGCGGAAGGTAACGATGATCGGCGCCTGCAGGCCCTGGGGCAGCAGGGGCTGGAAACCCAGTTCGGCCATGCCGTCGATCAGGATGCGGCAGTTTTCCGAATAGCGTTTGAAGCGGCCGGGCTGGCCGCCTTTGGCCTCGAACTGCTCGATGGCTTTTGCAAACGCGAAGATCACGTGGGTCGGCGGCGTGAAACGCCACTGACCGTTGGCCTCCATGGCCCGCCATTGATCGAAGAGGTCGAGCGACAGCGAATGGGCATTGCCCTCGCAGCCCTCCAGAACGGACTTGCGGATCAGCGCGAAACCCATGCCCGGCACGCCCTCCAGGCACTTGTTGGACGACGCCATGACCGCGTCGAACGGCACCTTGGCGGCGTCCAGCTCGATCGCGCCGAAGGCACTCATGGCGTCGATGATCAGCGACCGGCCCGCGTCCTTCACCGCATGGGCGATGTCGGAGATGGGGTTGAGGATGCCCGACGTGGTCTCGCAGTGGACGACCAGGACATGAGTGATGGCAGCGTCGGCGGCAAGTTTGGCGGCCAGCGCGGGAACGTCCGGCGGCGTGTCCTCGGCGGTCTCGGAAACCTCGTAGGCGCGCCCGGCGTAGTCCAATATCCTGGCCATGCGCTTGCCGTAGGCGCCGTTGACCAGGATCAGCGCCTTGCCGTCCCGGGCAATCAGGGTGCAGAGCGCGGCCTCGACCACGAAGGTGCCCGAGCCCTGCAACGGCACGCAGACATGCGTATCGGCGGCATTGGCGATTTCCAGCAGCTTGGCGCGCACGGCGGCGTTGGCGTCCATGAAGGCCTGATCGCGCGAGCCCCAGTCGTGCAGCATGGCCTCGCGGGTTTCGGCCGCCGTGGTCAGCGGGCCGGGCGTCAGCAGCAGGGGATCACCGGGGGTCAGGGTCATGTCGGGGCCTTTCCAAGTCCTTCATTTGGACCGCGGCCGGGCCGTTCGGGCAGCCGGTCGCGCGGAGTTTCGGGCGGGATGGGTCAATTCGTCAAATCGTTAATTCGAATATCATCCATAGGCCAGAACTATGGCGCTAACGCGTCCGCCAAGCCTGGGTGCGCGCCAGGA
Source organism: Rhodospirillales bacterium CG15_BIG_FIL_POST_REV_8_21_14_020_66_15 (assembly GCA_002781745.1). Classification (GTDB taxonomy): domain Bacteria; phylum Pseudomonadota; class Alphaproteobacteria; order Rhodospirillales; family Casp-alpha2; genus UBA1479. The sequence continues at coordinate 28,145 of PFFW01000074.1, read as the reverse complement.
TACCGCGGGTCAGCCCCGCATGCATCAGGCGCACTCCCGCCGCCGTTGCGACGATCATCATGCCCATGGCGGCGGCCGGGGCGACGTCGCCCGCGTCGTCCATGTTGAGGATGGCGATGGAGGCGAGCGCGGTGTCCGGCGAATAGAGGAACACCACCGCCGACACGGTCGTCATGGCATTGACGAACAGGTACATGGAAATGTCCAGGATCGCCGGCATGCAGACGGGCACGGTGATGCGGAAGAAGGTCTTGTAGAACGGCACCTTGAGGGACCGGGACACGCTTTCGAACTCGGCGTCCAACTGCTTCAGCGCCGTCACCGCCGTCAGGTGCGCCACCGTGTAGAAATGCGTCACCGTGCAGATCACCAGGATCGGCATGGTGTGGTAGAGCACGTTCAAGGGGTTGTTCGGCGCGTTGAAGAAGAACACGTAGGCCAGGCCGAGCACCAGGCCCGGCACGGCCATGGGCACCATGCAGAGCAACTGCATGGCGGCCCGCCCCGAATGGAAGCCCTTGCTTTTCTCCACCAGGTAGGCGCCGGTGAACACCATGGCCGTGCCGATCACGGCGGTCCAGGCCGCCAGTTCGATGGAGTTGTGGTAGGCGGACCAGCTGCCGCCGTCCATCAGGTCGAAGTTGTAGTGCTTCAACGAAAGGGTCAGGTCGTAGGGCCAGAACTTGGCGAAGGACGCGAAGCAGGCCATCGCCAGGACCGACACCAAAACCAGGCCGATCGCGCCGCAGAACGCCAGCATTCCCATGTCGACCGCGGGGTTCTTTCTGGGCTGGAACGGTACCGCGCGGGCCGACAGCAGGGCCACCTGCCGGCGCTGCACGATGCGGTCGGCGGCGAAGGCGAACACGGCGGGCAGCAGCAGGATCATGGAGACCACCGCTCCCATCTCGAAATCCTGGCGGCCGACCACCTGCTTGTAGATGTCGGTGGCCAGCACGTTGTACTTGCCGCCCACCACCTTGGGCACGCCGAAGTCGGTGATGACCAGGGTGAAGCAGACGAAGAAGGCCGAGACCACGCCGTAGCGCACGCCGGGCAGGGTCACGGTGAAGAAGGTCTTGATCTTGGAAGCCCCCAGCGCGTCCGACGCCTCGTACAGGCGCGCGTCGGAATTGGCCATGGCGATCAGCATGATCGTCAGCACGTGGGGGAACACGTAGAAGCATTCGCCCATGACGATGCCGATGGGGCCGTATATCTCGTGGCCGAACAGCCAGTCCTTGATGACGCCCTGGTTGCCGAACAGGTAGACCAGCGAGATGGCCGGCAGCAGCGACGGCATGAGGATCGGCAACAGCGCAACGCCCTTGAACAGGGACTTCAAGGGCATGCAAGTGCGGGTCAGCGCATAGGCATAGATGAACGCCAGCGTGACGACGATGACGCAGCAGATCAGGGTCACGGTCAGGCTGTTCTCGATCGACCAGAACAGCGCCGGCGTGGAGAAGAACTTGGCGTAGTTGGCAAGGCCGACGAACACGCCGTCGGCGTTCTTGAAGCTTTTCGACAGGATCGCATAGAGCGGCAGGACGATCGAGACGGTCAGGTAGAGCGCGATGCCGACCAGCACCGCGCGCATGATCCAGTCCTCACTGCCGACCTTGGGCTTGATGACGGCGGCGGCCCGGGCGGCGGCCTCGCTCATGGCTCAGACCCCTCCCATGGGCCGGTAGATGCGCACGAACTCGGGCGGCAGGGCCGCGGTCACGGACATGCCCTCGCGGATGTCCAGATCGCGCGCGCGGCCCGCCGAAAGGTCGATCATGAAATCCACGCCCCGGCCGAAGCCGGCACCGTTCACGGGCTCCACATGGCAGCGGTGGAACGAGCCCAGGAACTCCACGTCCGTGACGGTCACGGCGATCCCGGGGCCGCTCCCGCCGTCCGAGACCCGCACGTCCTCGGGCCGGATGCAGACCGTGACCTTGTCGCCGGGGGCCAGCCCGTCGACGGCCGAGCCGAAGTCGATGACGACCCCCGCCACGGCGACGCGCCCGCCGGGCCGGACCTCGCCGTCGACGAAGTTGGTCGTGCCGATGAAGTCGGCGACGAAGGGGGTGGCGGGTTCGGCATAGATCTCCTCGGGCGTGCCGATCTGCTCGATCACGCCGTGGTTCATCACGACGATGCGGTCGGCCATGGCAAGCGCCTCTTCCTGGTCGTGGGTGACCATGACGGTGGTGACGCCGATCTTGTCCTGTAGTTCCTTGATCTCGTGGCGCAAGTGGACGCGCACCTTGGCATCCAGCGCCGACAGCGGTTCGTCCAGAAGCAGGAGCCCGGGCGACGTCGCGAGCGCGCGCGCCAGCGCAACGCGCTGCTGCTGGCCGCCCGACAGCTGCGCCGGATACTTGTCGCCGTGGGCCGTCAGGCCGACAAGGTCGAGCAGCTCCGCCACGCGGGCCGCGACCTCGGCCCTGGGCATGCGGCGGTTTTCCAGGCCGTAGGCGACGTTGCGCTTCACGGTCAGGTTGGGGAACAGGGCATAGGACTGGAACACGATGCCGAAGTCGCGGTTCTGGGGCGGCAGCGCGGAAATGTCGCGCCCCGCTTGCTCGACGGTGCCCGAGGTCTGGATGTCCAGGCCCGCGATGGCGCGCAAAAGCGTCGTCTTGCCGCAGCCGGAAGGGCCGAGGAAGCAGACGAATTCGCCCTCGCGCACGTCGAGCGACACGTTCCGCAGCGCCGTGAACTCGCCGAACTTCTTGGTCAGGTCGCGGACCCGGAGATAGGCCCCCTCGTCGTTGTCGTTCACCATCCCTGCCCTCCAAGGCGGCATTCTAACAGACCGGCGCCCCCCGTGCGCAACCGGGCACACGGCGCCCCCGGCGTCGAATCAGAAAGCCCCGGCCCCTTTCCAGGAGCCGGGGCTTGCCGATCACGTCATGTGCGGAAAGACGATCCTACTTCTTGGGCTCGGACTTGCCGTCGTAGCGCTTGCGCCACTCGTCCAGCACGCGGATGCGGTTCGCGGCCGCCCATTTGAAGTCGTTCTTGATCATCTTGTCTTCGATGCCCGGAGGAAAGTTCTTCACCGGCTTGGCGACGCCGGGCATGGCGACGACCGCGTATTCCTCGTTGTAGATCTCCTGCGCCGTCTTCGACACGGACCAGTCGGCCAGCGCCCGCGCGGCTTTCAGCTTCTTGGTGTTGCGCACGATGCCGAAGGATTCCAGGTCCCAGCCCACGCCTTCATCGGGCGCGATGACTTCCAGCGGCGCACCCGCGTTCTTGGACTTGGCGCCGCGGTAGGCGAACGAGATGCCGATGGGAATCTCGCCCTTGGCGGCCAGCTTGCACGGCTTGGAGCCCGAATGCGTATAGCGGGCGATGTTCTCGTGCAGCGCGTCCATGTATTTCCAGGCCTTGTCCTCGCCCTGAAGCTGGATCCACGACGACACGTCGAGGAAACCCGTGCCCGAGGAGTTCGGGTTCGGCATGATGACATGGCCCTTGTAGACCGGCTTGGTCAGGTCGGCCCAGGTCTTGGGTACCGGCAGCTTGTGCTTCTCGCCTTCGACCGTGTTGAAGCAGACCGACGCGATCCAGGCCCGCTGGCCGACCCACAGCGGCGGATTGTTGGCCGTGTCATAGTACTTCTTGGTCAGCTTCTCCAAACCCTTGGGCGCATAGCCCTGGAAGTAGTTGTGGTCGCTGAGCAGCAGCAGGCTGGTCGCGGCCACGCCCCAGACGATGTCGGCCTGGGGGTTGTCCTTCTCGGCCAGCAGCTTGGAGGTGATGATGCCCGTCGAGTCGCGAACCCACTTGATGTTGACGTCCGGATAGTCCTTTTCGAAGGCGGTCTTGAACTTCTTCAGTTCGTCCGCCTCGACCGCCGTGTAGACCAGCAGGTCGGTCTTCGCCTTGGCGGGCGCGGCGCCCAAAATGACGGCCGTCGCGGCCGCCGCGAGCCCCAAGCCGAGGCCGCTGAACCAATTAGCTTTCATCGTGATACTCCCTGTATGGCCGCCGGATTATCGGAACATTGGATGACCGGCGTGTGACAGTATTAATCATTTCTGTTGAAAGGGGACAGGTTTTCTTCCGCATTGCGTCAAAGCCCCCCCCGCGGGACGCGGCCCTCCTCGGCAGCGCCCCGGGCCCGCACGCGAAACGCCCTCGAACGCGCCTGTCGGCGGGCTTCGCCATGGACTCGATCACATTGGCGAAATATAAATCAAATCGTCAGTTTATATAGATCATATAGGTTTCATCTATGTACTATTCGCAGCTGCGCGCGTTCCACGCGGTCGCCACCCAGGGCGGTTTCTCCAAGGCCGCCGAACACCTGCACCTGACCCAGCCGACCCTGTCCGACCAGGTGCGCAAGCTGGAGAAGGACTTCGACATCCTGCTGTTCAACCGCACCTCGCGCTCGGTCGCGCTGACCGACGCCGGCCGGCATCTCCTCGCCATCACCAACCGCATGTTCGAATGCGAGGGCGAGGCCCTGGAGTTCCTGAAGGAGTCGCAGAACCTCCTGATCGGCACCCTGACCCTGTCGGCCGACGCGCCGTTCCATGTGCTGCGCATCGTGCGCGCCTTCCGCAACCTCTATCCGGGCGTGACCGTGAACCTGAAGATCGGCAACTCGGAAGACATCCTGAACCAGCTTTACGACTTCGACGCCGATGTCGGCGTGTTCGCCCACGTGCCCGACGACGCGCGGCTCAAGGTCCTCAGCCTGCGCGACGACCCCCTGGTCGCCGTCCTCAGCCGCGACCATCCCTGGGCCGGGCGCGGCGCGATCCGGTTCAAGGAACTGGCCGGCGAGCCGCTGGTGCTGCGCGAGCGCGGCTCGACCACCCGGCGGCTGGTCGAACAGGAATTCGCGCGCCTGGAGCTGCGGATGGGGCCGGTGATGGAGGTCGAGGGCCGCGAGAGCATCCGCGAGGCCGTCGCCACGGGCAACGGCATCGGCTTCGTCTCCAAGCCCGAATTCGGGCACGACAACCGCCTCGCCATGGTCGAGTTGAAGGACTGCAAGCTGCCCATGCACGAATACATGGTCTGCCTGGAGAACCGGGCCGAGACGCGGGTGGTGCGGGCGTTCTGGGAGATGGCGGCCGCGGAGCGGGATTAGGGTGTAGGCGTGGGAATTGTGTCCGCCCCTCTGACCTCACCCATTATCTTTCTCTGCATCGCCATCGCCCGCTGATTTCGAGCGAAGATGATCATTAATATTGATCTCTGGTAGGTCTAGACCGCTGAGTGCGGTCTCCTGCTCGTCGCCGCCTAGATACGTCTTGATGATGCTTCGCCGCTTGGGGTCATACCGAACGTCGTTAGGGAGATACGTTTCGGCTTTGTCTCTATCCTTATCGTAGAACTCAGGAAACGCCTGAAATCGATAGAAGAATGCGTGAACGAACAACTCCCACGGCTTGTTTTTATCTTCCTCCTTGGGAGGTTCATAAAATCCGATTGTCGACAAAAACATGCGGGAAATAGCGGGATACCAACCTTCAAGGTTTTCATCGACTTTGCGCAATATCTTCAACGCAACACGTTGTTGCAATGGGTCAAAACCCGCTTCATTCCCCCCAAACTGATCAAACACGTGCCGATTAATTGAGATGGCGGAGGACCAAAACGAATCTTCACCTCCTTCGAAGTCGTTGCAGAAAGAGAATGCGTAGTCGACAACGACCTCAGCGATTTCATCCAACAACGTAAAGTCGCGCACCATGTCCTTTTCGGCATCGTCCTTGGGTTTGAAAAACAGGCGGGCATAGACGCCATCATCCAGTTCACCTAAGTGCTTTCGGGTCTTATCGACCATCTGAAACAAGTCAAACTCTAAGGCATGAACCAGCCTGTAGTCGGCCCTATTGTTACGAACTCTTTGGCAAATATCTCGGGCCACGGACGATACAAGGTCTGACGCGCCGTGAAGTCCATGTTGCGGCCAATAGGATCTTGCCAAGAGCAATGACTTCACCGTCAATAACAGGGCGCGAGAAACCCGCTTGATCTGCCCCACCTCAAGGTCCGCCGTATCACCAAACCACACCCCGTTCAGAGGTGTGTAGAAGCGGGCTATATGGTGATTGCCAAACAACGTCTCACTGATAACTGACGTTTCCCGAAAACCCTTGTACTCAATCTCTCTGGCAAACATTGAGTCATCCATGAGTATCGATTGTCGGGCGATCTCGCGGACAAATTCGGTAATAGATTCACACTCCCCAAAATACTTTTCGATCTCTTGAAGTATGAGGGCCGTGTTCCATGGCGTATCCCGCACAAGCACCTGACAAAACGCTGGGTCAGAAAGCACCCGCAGGAATGCCGAGGCAAAATCGGATTCACGCAACTCCTTGCGTTTTGTGAATAGTACGAATGCTGATGGGCTCCAGAGGCGTTGGCGCAGGTCCGCTTTGCGAACCATATCGTAAATACAAAAGCGGAGATCGGTAGAGAACTCGGCTCGATCCTTGTCGGTCGCATGAGCCAAAAAATCTACCGCCCCATAGGCGAAGCGTTCCAGATTAACCGATGCGGGCTTGGCGGGACGAAACACCGCAAACACCAAAGTTGCGATGGCAAGGAAGAACAGGATTCCTCCCCCCGTCTCCCATAGAATTGGATATGCCCAAAGAGCGCCTGACGCGACACCGAGGCTTGGTAAAATTGCGGCAAAGATGACCATCGCTGCGGCAGCGAGGACGCATCCGTAAATATGCCACTCTTTGATTGCCCTTGACCTTAAACGAAACACATAGATCGGCCTTAAGAACTGCGGCACGAGTAACGTAATGCTTAATGCTGCAATCGCTTCACCGATACTGAAGTACACATGTGCAGGGTTGGCTGGGTCGTAGCCACATTGTCCTAGCGCCTCAATTCCTAGGCAATATGCCATCTGACCCAACGCCTCTAAATAATCTCAAAATACCGCTCCATCTCCCAGTCGGTGACGGCGCGGCGAAATTGGCGTTCCTCCCATTCGCGGGTCGCGGCGTAGTGGTCGACGAAAGACTCACCAAAGAGTGCGCGCGCGGGCTTCGACGCCTTGAGCATCCCGGCCGCGTCCATCAGGGTGCGCGGCAGGTTGAGGCGTTTGGGGAACGTCTTGTCGTAGGCGTTGCCCTCGACCGCCGCCTCGGGCTCGATCCCGTGCTCGATCCCCCACAGCCCGGCGCCGATGCCGGCGGCGAGCGCCAGGTAGGGGTTGGCGTCGGCCGCGGCGACGCGGAATTCCACGCGCTGCGATTTTTCCGAACCGGGGATGATGCGGATCGCGCAGGTCCGGTTGTCGACGCCCCAGGTCGCGTCCGTCGGCGCCCAGAAGCCCGGCACTAGGCGGGTGTAGCTGTTGACCGTGCCGGCGATCATGGCGAGCAATTCGGGCATCAGTTTCTGCTGCCCGCCGACGAAATGGCGCATGGTGTCGCTCATGCCATGGGGCTTTTTCCGGTCCAGGAAGATCGGCTTGCCCGCCTTGTTGGTCAGCGACATGTGGATATGGCCCGACTGGCCCGGCCAGTCCGGCGACCAGCGCGCCATGAAGGTCGCCATGAGGCCCCGCTTCTGCGCCATGATCTTGGCGAACGTCTTGAACAGCACGGCCTTGTCGGCGGCCGAGAGCGCGCCGTCGACCTGAATGGCGGCTTCGAGCACGCCCGGCCCCGTTTCCTCGTGCAGGCCCTCCAAGGCCATGTCCATCTTGAGGCAGCCGTCGAGCAGGTCGCGATAGAGGTCGCTTTCGACCGTCGAGCGCAGCATGGAATAGCCGAAGAAGCCCGGCTGGATCGGCTTGAGGTCGCGGTAGTTCTTTTCGCGCACGCTGTCCGGCGTTTCCTCGAACATGAAGAATTCGTATTCGAAGCCGGCCAGCACCTTGAAGCCCATTTGCTCGGCGCGCTCCAGCGTGCGGCGCAGCACGGCGCGGGGGCACACGGCCTCGTAGGCGCCGTCGAATTCGCCCAGGAAGAACAGCATGTCGTCCTCCCAGGCGATCTCGCGGCAGGTCTCGGGCAGGATGCGCACGGGGGCGTCGGGATAGCCCGTGTGCCAGCCGGTGACGGAGACGTTGTCATACAACTGGTCGTTGGAGTCCCAGCCCAGCACCACGTCGCAGAAGCCGAAGCCCTTGTCGAGGGAGGAGACGAACTTGTCGGCCTTCATGTACTTGCCGCGCATGACGCCGTCCATGTCGACCACGCCGACCTTGACGTAATCGGCCCCCCGCGCGGCGATGATCTTTTTGGCGTCGGCCGCGGTCTTCACGTTTTCCGGCTGCATCGTTTTCTCCCTCCCTGCCCCTGTCGGGCGCCCGGCCTAGAATTCCAGACGGCCGCCATGGGCGTCCAGGAACAATGCCGCGTACTGGTCCTGAGTGAACTGTATCGGATTTCCGCCCGCCGTGGGGTCCTCGACCGCCATGGCGCCGACCGTCGCAGCATCGTCGCCGGGAATGCCGATCTCGGCCAGCGTGTGGGGAATGCCGATCTCGGCGCGCAGGTCGAGGATCCAGCGGATCACCCCGGCGGGGGAATACTCGGCCAGGTCCAGGGCGCGGGCGAGATCGGTCAGATCCCGTTCGACCGCACCCTTGTTGGCGTTGACCACATAGGGCATGAGCACGGCGTTGAGGAGCCCGTGGTGGGCGTCGTAAAGCGCCCCCAGCGGATGGGCCAGCGCATGGATGCCGCCGAGGCCGCGCTGGAACGCCGTCGCCCCGGCCATGGCCGCCGCCATCATGTGCGACCGGGCCGCGATGTTCCCGCCGTCCCTGACCGCCGTCGGCAGCCAGTCCTTGACCAGCCGCATGCCCTCCAGCGCCACCCCCTTGGCGAAGGGATGATAGAACGGCGCCAGATAGGCTTCCAGATTGTGCGACAGGGCGTCCATGCCGGTCGCCGCCGTCACGTGCGGCGGCAGGCCGACCGTGAGGGCCGGGTCGGCGACGGTGACGCTCGGCATCATCCTGGGATGAAAGATCACCTTCTTCACATGGCGTGCCGCGTCGGTGATGACGGCGGCGCGGCCCACGTCGGACCCGGTGCCGGAGGTCGTGGCGACGCAGACGTTGGGCGCGATCCCGGCCGGGTCGGCGCGGGTCCAGTTGTCGCCCACGTCCTCGAAATCCCAGAGGCGCCGCGTCTGCCCCGCCTGGAAGGCGATGGCCTTGCCCGCGTCGAGCGCGCTGCCGCCGCCGAAGGCGACGACCCCGTCGTGGCCGCCCGTCCTGAATGCCGCGACCCCGGCCTCGACGTTCTCCAGCGTCGGGTTGCCCTTGATGGCCGAGAACACCTTGACGGCAAGCCCGGCCCCTTCGACCGCCTTGATCGCATCCTCGACCATGGGCAGGGCCGCCAGGCTCGGGTCGGTGACCAGCAGCGGTTTGGAAATCCCGGCCTGCCTGCAGGCCTCGCCCAGTTCCCTCACGCGCCCGGCGCCGAAGCGGATGGCGGTCGGGTAGTTCCAATTCCCGTTGAGCGGCATGTTCGTCATGTGCGTTAAACCAGAGTTCGAAGGTGGAAGGACATGGGCCGGGTCAGGTGGTCGTAGCCCAGCACGGAAAGAGTACAGCCGCGGCCCGAGTTCTTGACCCCGGTCCAGGCGAGGGCCGGGTCCAGGTAGTCGGCCCGGTTCATGAACAGCGTCCCCGTTTCGACGCGGGCACCCAGCGCCAGGGCGGCGCCTTCGTCGGCGGTCCAGATGCTGGCGGTCAGGCCGAAGTCGCTGTCGTTCATCAGGGCCACGGCCGCGTCGTCGGATTTCACCTTCATCACGCCGACCACGGGGCCGAAGGATTCCTCGGTCATCACGCGCATGGAGTGATCGACGCCGGTCAGCACCTGCGGCGCCATGTAGGGGCTGCCCGCGGCGTCGCGGGGGAAAGCCTTGGGATCGATCAGGGCCGTCGCCCCGGCCGCGACCGCCTCGGCGATCTGGCCGCGCACGAAGTCGGCGGCGCGCGTCCGCACCATGGGGCCGAGCGTCGTCCCTGTGTCCAGCGGGTCGCCCAGGACGTACTGCCTGGCCAGATCGACCATGCCCTGGACGAAGTCGTCGTAGACGGCCTCGTGCACGTAGACGCGCTCGATCCCGCAGCAGCTCTGCCCCGAATTGAAGAACGCGCCGTCGGTCACGTTCTCGATGGCGTGGGGCAGGTTGGCGTCGGCCCGCACGTAGGCCGGGTCCTTGCCGCCCAGCTCCAGCCCCAGCCCGATGAAACGGCCGGCCGCCGCGCGCTCCATGGCCGCGCCGCCGGGGACGGAGCCGGTGAAGGCGACGAAATCGACCTCGGGTGCTGCGACCACGCGCGCCGTCTGGTCATGGGTCAGGTGCAGCACCTGGAACAGGCCGTCGGGCGCCCCGGCGGCGCGGAACGCGCGGGCGATGCGCTCCCCGCACAAGGGCGTCTGCGTCGCGTGCTTCAGGACCACCGCGTTGCCGGCCATGATCGCCGGCACGATGGCGTTGACCGCCGTCAGATAGGGATAGTTCCAGGGGGCGACCACGAAGACCACGCCGAGCGGCATGCGCCGGATGAAGCGGGTGAAGCCCTCCTTCGCGGCGACGGCCCGATCGGCCAGGGCTTCATCGGCGATGGCGATCATGTGCCGCGCCCGTTCCTCGAACCCGCGCACCTCGCCGGCGCCGTAGCGCACGGGCCGCCCCATCTGCCAAGCCAGTTCCCCGGCCACGGCGTCGGGATCCTGGACGAAGGCGTCGACCATGCGCGAACAGACCGCCGCCCGGTCGGCCACGGGCATCTCGCGCCAAAGCTCCTGGCAGGCGGTGGCGCGGTCCAGGGCGGCCTGGATCTCGGCCTCCCCGGCGGCGGGACGTTCGGCGTAGACCGATCCGTCGACGGGGGAGATGCATTTGAGAATTTCGGTCATGGCGGGCCCGGAAATGCGGTGGGTGAGAGGCGGACGTTAGCTCGCTGCTCCGCGCCGCGCCAGGAGTTTCCGAGCGGCCTCACGGCCTCTCGAAGCGCACGCCCTGCGTCTGCTTGCGCAGGCGCGGGCCGGGGGATTTCACGGTCACCGGGCGGCCTTCCGGAATCTCGCGGCAGCGCTCCAGAGTTTGCCGTTTCAGGCGCTCCTTTGGAATTCATGGTTTGAATCTATGAATTCTCCCGTGGCGGATCCGGCGCCGGATACGGCCTTGACCTTCCAGTAACTGGAACCTTTATATTCGAGACAACTGCCATCGGGTGCGGGCCGGTCCGCCCGCGCCGGTTTCGGAGATTTCGGGCAATGGACGCCACCGACAAGACCTCCGCCGCCAAGCCGCACGGCGGCTCCTGCTGCGGCGGGGGACACGCCCACGCCAATGGAGGCATGGAAACGGCAAAAGACCCCGTCTGCGGCATGACCGTGACCTTGGGGCTCGGCAAGCCGACGTTCGAACACGCGGGCACCACCTATCATTTCTGCGCCGAGGGCTGCCGCGCCAAGTTCAGCGCCGACCCGGAACATTACCTGTCCGGCGCCCACCGCAAACCCGCCGCCGAGATGCCCGCCGGCACCAAGTACACCTGCCCCATGCATCCCGAGATCATATCGGACAAGCCCGCCGACTGCCCCATCTGCGGCATGGCGCTGGAACCCATGGGCGTGCCGACGGGCGACGAAGGCGCCAACCCCGAACTGATCGATTTCACGCGCCGGTTCTGGATAGGTATGGCGCTGACCCTGCCGCTTCTGATCCTGACCATGGGCCCGTTCGTCGGCCTGGGGTTCGTCCGCGAGGCGATCGGCGAACGCACGGCCCTTTGGGTCGAACTGGCCCTCGGTACGCCGGTGGTGCTGTGGTCGGGCTGGCCGTTCTTCGTGCGCGGCATCAAATCACTGGTCACCCGCAACCTGAACATGTTCACCCTGATCGCCATGGGCGTCGGCGCCGCCTATCTGTTCAGCGTCGTCGCCGTGCTGGCGCCGGGCATCTTCCCCGACGGCTTCCGCGGCGCCGAAGGCCATGTCGGCGTCTATTTCGAGGCGGGGGCGGTGATCGTCGTCCTGGTCCTCTTGGGCCAGATGATGGAATTGGGCGCGCGCGAGCGCACGGGCGCGGCCATCCGCGCGCTGCTGGACATGGCGGCCAAGACGGCGCGGCGCATCGGCCCCGACGGCCGCGAGGAAGAAGTGCCGCTGGAGGACGTCCAGGTCGGCGACCGCCTGCGCATCCGCCCCGGCGACAAGGTGCCCGTCGACGGCGTGGTCCTGGAAGGCCGCTCCTCCGTCGACGAATCGATGATCTCCGGCGAACCGGTTCCCGTCGAGAAGACTCCCGGCGACGCGGTGACCGGCGCGACCATCAACGGCACCGGCAGCCTGGTCATGGAGGCCAGGCGCGTCGGCGCCGACACCATGCTGAGCCAGATCGTCGAAATGGTGGCGAGCGCCCAGCGCTCGCGCGCGCCCATCCAGAAGGTCGCCGACAGCGTCGCCGGCATCTTCGTGCCGGCGGTGGTCACCGTCGCGGTCCTTGCCTTCGCAGGCTGGTCAATCTGGGGACCGCCCCCGGCGATGGCCTATGCGCTGGTCGCCGCCGTGGCGGTGCTGATCATCGCCTGCCCGTGCGCGTTGGGCCTTGCCACGCCGATGTCGATCATGACGGCGACCGGACGGGGGGCGCAGGCCGGCGTGCTGATCAAGAACGCCGAGGCCCTGGAACGCTTCGCCAAGGTCGATACCCTGATCGTCGACAAGACGGGCACGCTGACCGTCGGCAAGCCGAAGCTGGTCGCCGTGCTTCCCAACGAGGGGCATGGCGAGGCCGAAGTCTTGCGTCTGGCCGCGAGCCTGGAGCGCGGATCGGAACACCCCCTGGCCGAGGCCATCGTTTCCGGGGCCGAGGAACGAGGCGTCGAATTCGCCAAGGCGGAGAACTTCGAGGCCGTCACGGGTAAAGGCGTCAAGGGCACCATCGACGGCAAGCAGGTCGCGCTCGGCAACGCGAAGCTTGCCGCCGACCTCGGTCTGGACGGCGACGCACTCTCCGCGACCGCCGACAGCCGCAGGGACCAGGGTGAGACGGTGATGTTCGTCATATTGGGCAACGAGATCGCCGGCCTGATCGCCGTCGCCGACCCCGTCAAGGAAACGACGGCCGGCGCCATCAAGGCGCTGCACGCCGAGGGCCTGCGCATCGTCATGGCGACGGGCGACAACGAACGCACGGCCAATGCCGTGGCCGCGCGCCTCGGCATCGACGACATCCGCGCCGACGTCCTGCCCGAGGACAAGGCCCGCATCATCAAGGACCTTCAGGCCGAGGGCCGCAAGGTCGCCATGGCCGGCGACGGCGTCAACGACGCCCCGGCCCTGGCCCAGGCCGACGTCGGCATCGCCATGGGCTCAGGCGCCGACGTGGCCATCGAAAGCGCGGGCTTCACCCTGGTGAAGGGCGACCTGAACGGCATCGTGCGGGCGCGCCGGCTGGCCCGCGCGACCATGCGCAACATCAAGCAAAATCTGTTCTTCGCCTTGATCTACAACTCGCTGGGGGTGCCCGTGGCTGCGGGAGTCCTGTACCCGTTCTTCGGCATCTTGATTTCGCCCATCTTCGCGGCGGCGGCCATGAGCCTGAGTTCCGTTTCCGTCGTCACCAACGCACTGCGCCTGCGCAACGCAAACATCGAACAGGGGTGAGCCATGAACATCGGCGAAGCGGCCCGCCAATCGGGCCTTCCGGCCAAGACCATCCGCTATTACGAGGACATCGACCTGGTGGTTCCGAGACGCGGCGGCAACGGCTATCGCAGCTATTCGCCCACGGATGTGCACAAGCTGCAGTTCGTGCAGCGCGCCCGCGGCCTCGGCTTCTCGGTTCAGAACTGCCGCACGCTCCTCTCCCTTTACGAAGACGAGAACCGCGCCAGCGCCGACGTCAAGGCCATCGCCGAAGGGCACCTGGCCGAGATCGAGGCCAAGATCGAGGAATTGAAGGCCCTGCGCCACACGCTGAAGCATCTGGTCGACAATTGCCACGGCGACCACCGCCCCCATTGCCCCATCATCGACGGCTTGGCAGGGCCGGAACACTGATGGCACGGCGCGGCGCGATAATCTGGTCGCTTGCCGCCGTGGGCACCGTGATGCTCGGCGGAGCGGCGTGGCTGTGGTGGGCCGCCGAGAACGCGGACGCCACGATTCGCCTCACCCCCGACGACGCCCAAACGGTGGCGGCCGGCGAAGCCGTCTACAAGGAATACTGCGCGCAATGCCACGGGCCGAACCTGAAAGGTCAGGCCGACTGGCGCGAGCGCCTGCCCTCGGGCCGCCTGCCCGCACCGCCCCACGACCGCACGGGCCATACCTGGCACCATCCCGACGCCCAGTTGTTCGACCTGACCAAGCGCGGCCCGGCCGCCGTGGTCGGCGGCGATTACGAAAGCGACATGCCCGCCTATGCGGGGACCCTCACGGACGATGAGATCGTCGCCGTGCTGTCCTACATCAAGAGCACCTGGCCGCCGGCCGTGCGCCGGCGCCATGACGACATCAACCAGCGTGCCGACCAAAGGAGTATGCAGAGATGATCATATCGAAATCCAAGCGTTGCCTCGCCGTCGTCCTGTCCGCGGCGACGGCGGCGGGCGGGGCCTCCCCCGTGCTCGCCGATCAAAGCGGCGGCTACGGCTACGGCTACGGCCACCCCATGTGGTCGGGCGGGTGGGGCGGCATGTTCATGGGCTGGGGAATGATGGCGCTGTTCCTGATCGCAGTGGTCGTCGTCATCATCCTTCTGATCAAGGGTTTGACGGGCGGCGACCGGCCCTCGGCGTCTTCCGCCCTCGACATCCTGAACGAAAGGTATGCCCGCGGCGAAATCGACACAGCCGAATACAACGAGCGCAAAAAGACCATATCGGGAAATTCCTGAGGGGGGCCGCTTGAACGGACCAAGACGCAATGTTACTTACTCACTGAGATGATGCGGCTGATGATTCGGAGGACGGTCCTGGCACGTGGCGTGCGGCGCCTATGCGTTGCGCTGTTGGCGGTTGCCGTCCTCGTCGCGGGATCCGGAGCGGGTCACGCCGCCGCTGATGCGGGCGGCCACGGGCACCTGACGCACACCGCCGCGCCGAGCCACGACGGCAATCAGTCGGTTGCGTCACATCAACACGCCGACCATGACAAGGCAGCCAAGGGATCCGATTCCGGCCCGTCTTCGAAACACGGCGCGATGCATGGGTGTTGCGCGAGTGCTTGTTCTCCGAGCTTCACCACCCCGGAATCCACCCATATTGTCGGCCTTTCCTTTTCCGTGGAACGGCTGACGCCGCGCACCGATCAGGCAGCCGCTTCCAGTTCCCTGGAGGGGCTCTTCAGGCCGCCACGGCGCCACGCCTGATTTCCGCGCGCTCGGACCGGGCTCCGCGGCATTCGTGTCCTTGAGGCCCTTGATCCCTCGCTGACATCGCGCACGCCGTTACGCCGTTATCCGATTGAAGCAACCCCGAGCGAACCACGCGGGAATCGACCGCCATGGCAGGGCGTCACGCCCATGCCGATCGAGCATCCATGCGAAATCACTTGGGGAACAAGGATCGAACACATGTCGAACACATCGAATAACATTTTCCGCACCTCCGTTGCTTCCGTTGCCACGGCTCTTGTCCTGGCAACCTCGACGCCGGTCTGGGCAGGCGCCGGCCAACCGGATCGCGGCCACGGGCCGGCCGCAGGCGAAAGTCGGAACCAGGGCCACATGATCGGCGGACAGGGCCAAGGGTCCGGCGGCCATCACGGCGCCATGGCCGCCATCGGCGCGCCGGGCAAGGCGTCCGAGGTCACGCGCACCATCGACGTCGTAATGCAGGACAACTTCTACGAGCCCGAGGAAATCACCGTGAAACCGGGCGAAACGATCAGGTTCAGGATCGTCAACAAGGGCACCCTGCTGCACGAGTTCGGGCTGGGCACCGCCACCATGCACGCCGCCCATCAGAAGGAAATGGTGGTCATGATGGAGCACGGCATGATCGAAGCCGACCGCGTCAATCACGACCGCATGAAGATGGACCACGGTTCCGGGGGCCACATGAACCATCGGCATGGCCAGGAACACGGCAGCGTGCTGATCGAACCGGGTAAGTCGACGGAGATGGTCTGGAAATTCGCCAAGGAGGCGAAGCTTGAGTTCGCCTGCAACGTCCCCGGCCATTACGAGTCGGGCATGGTTGGGCAGTTCAGGTTCAAATGACGACGACACCGGTAAGGAGACGTTCCATGTGGAAACGAACGCTTGCGGCCGTCGCCGTGATTCTGCTGGCCCCGGTGTCGGCCTGGGCCGGGATTTATGACCTGACCGTCGGCAAGACGACCATCAACGTCGCCGGCAAGGACCAGACGGCGATGACCATCAACGGATCTCTGCCCGGCCCGGTCCTGCGCTTCAAGGAAGGCGAGGACCTGACCATCAACGTCACCAACACGCTGGCCGAGGACACGTCCATCCACTGGCACGGGCTGCTCCTGCCCTATCGGCAGGACGGCGTGCCGGGCATCAGCTTTCCGGGCATCAAGCCGGGCGAGACATTCACCTATCGTTTTCCCGCGCAGCAGGCCGGCACCTACTGGTACCACAGCCATTCCGGCATGCAGGAAGCGGTCGGCATGTACGGCGCCATGGTCATCGAGCCCAAGGCGCGCGAACCCTTCCGGTATGACCGGGAGTACGTGATCGTGCTGTCCGACTGGCATCCCGATGACAGCCCGCGGACGATCCTGTCGAACCTGAAGATGTCCGCCGACTACTACAACTACCAGCAGCGCACGCTGGGAACCTTCCTCGACGACGCCAAGAAAACAGGCTTCGGCGCCACCCTTTCCGACCGCATGGACTGGGGCGACATGCGCATGGTGCCGTCTGACATCGCCGACGTGTCGGGCTTCGTGTTCCTGATGAACGGCCGGAACATGGAGCAGAACTGGACCGGCCTGTTCAAGCCGGGCGAGCGGGTGCGGCTGCGCATCGTCAACGCCGCCGCCATGACCTTCTTCGACATCCGCATCCCCGGCCTGAAAATGACCGTGGTGCAGGCCGACGGCAACTCGGTGCGCCCCGTGCCGGTGGACGAATTCCGCATCGCCGTCGCCGAAACCTACGACGTCATTGTCCGGCCAACGGAGAACAAGGCATTCTCGATCCTGGCCGAGAGCATGGCGCGCACGGGCTTTGCACGCGGCACCCTGGCGCCGCAGATGGGCATGGCCGGGGACATTCCGTCCCTGCGCCCCAAGCAGTTCCTGACCATGGCCGACATGGCGGGGCACGGCGGAATGGATCACGGCTCGATGAACCACGGCGCGGCGTCCGGCGGGGTGACCCACACCATGCCCGACGGCACGGTGATGAAGGGAACCGCGCAGGATGCCCATGCGGGACACGCGATGCCGGGCCAGGCGACCCACACCATGCCCGACGGCACCGCGATGGCCGGGATGGACCATTCGGCGCACGGCGCCATGGCCATGACGGACAAGGCCGATCCGTTCTATGCGCCGGGCAGCGGCCTGATGCCCAAGGCCGCCGACGGCGGCAAGTTCCTGTCCTATGCGGACCTCAAGGCGTTCAAGCCGCTATACCCGGACCGCCCGGCAGGGCGGGTGATCGAGGTCCGTCTGACCGGCAACATGGAGCGCTACGTGTGGTCCATCAACGGCGTGAAGTATTCCGACGCCGAACCGATCCGCCTGAAATTCGGCGAGCGCGTGCGCTTCAAGTTCGTCAACGAGACCATGATGACCCATCCCATGCACCTGCACGGCATGTGGCAGATCCTGGACAACGGATCGGGCAAGTACAACCCGGCCAAACACACGATCTCCATCGCGCCCGGCAAGACGGTCGAGGCCGACGTCGAGGCCGACGCCGAAGGGCAATGGGCCTTCCATTGCCACCTCATGTACCACATGGCGGCGGGCATGTTCCGCAAGGTCGTGGTCGAACGCGAGACGGCGGAGGTGATCCGATGAGCCGCCTGGCTAGCATCGTCGCGGTCGCCGCGGCCTTGGCCGCGCTCGGCCTCCGCCCGGCCGAGGCCGCCGACATGGACGACGCCATCTACTGGCATGTCCAGGCCGACCAGCTGGAATACCGGGTGGGCGACGGCGCGGATGTCCTGGCCTGGGACGCCAATGCCTGGATCGGCAACGACGACCATCGCATCGCCTTCAAGTCGGAGGGCGAGAACCCGGTGGGCAAGCGCCTGGAGGAAGCGGAACTGCAGGTACTCTACCGCCGCCCGGTCTCGGAGTTCTTCGACGTCAACGCCGGTATCCGCCACGACCTGCGGCCGGACCCGGACCGCACCTACGGGGTCATCGGCATCCAGGGCCTGGCCAGGCAGTTCGTCGAAACCGACGCCAACCTGTTCGTCAGCGAAACGGGCGACGTGTCCGCCCGCTTCGAGGCCGAGGTGGACTGGCTTCTGACCCAACGCCTGATCCTGCAGCCGATGGTCGAGGCCGACGTCGCGTTCTCGGAGGACCGGCGCATCCGCTCCGGCGCGGGGATCAATACCATCGAGGCGGGGCTGCGCCTGAAGTACGAGATCCGCCGCGAATTCGCCCCCTACATCGGCCTGCATTACGAGCGTAAGTTCGGCACCACCGCCAACTTCGCCCGCGACGAGGGCGACGACGTGGACGCCCTGCGTTTCGTCGCCGGCGTCAGTTTCTGGTTCTAACGGAAGGAGAGTTTCATGTTCCGACGCACAATCGACACCCTCACGGCGGTGATCGCCACGCTTGTGGTTCTGCTGCCCATGGCCGCCTTCGCCGCCGAGATTACGGTCTACAAGTCGCCCTATTGCGGGTGCTGCGGCGCCTGGGTGACGCACATGAAGGCCAACGGCCACACGGTCAAGACGGTAGAGATGGAGGATCTCACCGCCATCAAGAAGATGACCGGCGTGGGCGAGCACCTGCAGTCCTGCCACACGGCGGTGGTCGACGGCTACGTCATCGAAGGCCACGTGCCGGCGGCCGACGTGGCGCGGCTGCTGACGGAACGGCCCAAGGCGCGGGGCCTGTCCGTTCCCGGCATGCCAGAGGGCTCTCCGGGCATGGATGGCCCGAACCCGCGGCCTTACGAGGTTCTGCTGTTCCAGGCCGACGGCTCGGCGACGGTTTACGCCCGTCACAATTAAGGTTCGAGTTCCGTATCCCAGTACAGGAAGTCGCGCCAGCTTTCGTGCAGGTAGTTGGGCGGAAAGGCGCGGCCGTTCTCCTGAAGCAGGTAGTTGGTCGGCTGTTCCGGTTCGCGCAGCGGCGTCATGCCGCACTGCCGGGGCAGCCGGTGGCCTTTCTGCAGGTTGCAGGGAGCACAAGCGGTGACCACGTTGCTCCACGACGTACGCCCGCCGCGCGAGCGCGGGACGACGTGGTCGAAGGTCAGCTGTTCCGCCGAGAAGTGCCCGCCGCAATACTGGCAATGGAAGGCGTCGCGCAGGAACACGTTGAACCGGGTGAAGGCCGGGCGCCGGCCCATGGACACGTATTCCTTCAGCGCGATGACGCTCGGCAGGCGGAATTCCAGGCTGGGGGAATGCACCACCCGGTCGTATTCCGAGATCACCGTGACCCGCTCCAGGAAAACCGCCTTGAGGGTGTCCTGCCAGGACCACAGCGAAAGAGGGAAATAGCTCAACGGCCGGAAATCGGCGTTGAGGACGAGAGCAGGACAGCTTTCGGCGAAGGCACTCACGGGGTCAAACCCTCATATCTCCTTCCTGGTGGCCGGGAGATTACTACATATAGCGATTCAGCGCCAAATGTTACAGCCGTGAAGTTTTTTTGACGGTCTGCAGCGCGGCCCTAGGACCGGAGCCCGTCGTCCTGACAGGCTCCATTCGTACCGGGAGTTATTTGTAAAGGTCGGCGACCACGCGCAGCGTGCGGAGGCGTTCCGGCGCCTTGGGCCGGTTGGCGGGCTTCAGCGCCTTCAGGTACTGCATGCCCAGGACGACCCGGCCCCAGGCCGTGTACCTGCCGTCCAGCGTGCGCGCCGTGGGGCCGAGGGCGATGAAAAATCGACTGTCGGCGCTGTTGGGGTCGTCCTGCCGCCGCGACATGCCCAGCGTGCCCTCGGTGAACGGCACCGACGAGAATTCGGCCGGGAGCGTCGTGCCCGTGCCGCCCGCGGTTCCCCCGCCGCCCGGGGTGAAGGACGGGTCGCCCGTCTCGGCGACGTAGTCCTGGCGCACGTAGTGGAAGGCGAGACCGTCGTAGAAACGCTGCCGCGCCAGCTGCTTGACGCGGCGCACGTGCACAGGCGCCACGTCGGGCATCAGCTCCACATAGACCTGGCCCGCCGGCAGGTCCATGACCAGCAGGTTCTCCTTGTCCTTGGACGCCAGGAACGGCGGCAGCGCCGGAGGCTGGGTGCCGCCGCCCTGCGGCTGGAATACGGGTGAGGTTTCGCCGCCCGCGACCATGGCCAGGATGAACTCCATGGCCTGGTTCATGCCGGCCGAACGCGCCTGGGCGAAGGCCGCCTGGCGGGTGGTGACCTGGTAGACCTGACCGGTGCGCACGTCGACCACGCCGAACCGGGACTGCACGACGACCATGCCCTCGATTACCGCGACTTCGGTGCTTCCGTCCTGGACCACGACGTCGAACCTGGTGCCGCGGATGCCGATGGTCGCGGTCGGCGTCTTGATCAGGAAATCCATGGGCACGCCCGCCGAGGCGAAGCGGATCGCCCCCGACAGCATGCGGAAAGCGCCGGTCACCCGGTTTGCGTCACGGCCGTAGACCAGTTCGTCCAGGATCAGTTCCGACTTCTCGCCGATCGTCAGCGACGACTGGTCGGCCAGGCGGATGTCGATGCCGCTGCGGGCCTTGGTGACGACGGTTTCGTTGGCCACCAGGCCGTCGCCGGTCTGCACGGACTGGCCGAACGAGCGGGTGACGACCTCGTTCATCACCCGTTTGGCGGTGCCCACGGTCTCTGCCGCGAACGTGGAGCCCGGCGCGGCCGACAGGGCGAAAAAGATGGACAGGACGACAGCGACGAAGAGACGGATCGGTTTCATGATGCGATCTTGGAACCTTCTCGATCGCCGGCCGGAGGATCGCGGCAGCCGGTCCATGGTCACGGATTGCCGGTTACCGCCTGGCGCCGGCGACGTCCAACACGTCGATGTCGAACATCTCGGCCAGGAACTCCATGCCCAGCTGGATGGACATGTCGTCGAGCCCATGGCCCAGGTTGGGGCACAGGTAGGCGGCCACGGGCACACCGGCCGCCGTGAGGGCGTCTTCGGCGTGGTGCATGAGGTCGGGCGGGACGATGGGGTCCATGTTGCCGTGCATGAGCAGGACCGGCGGCCTGGACCTGATCTCGTCGGCCAGAAGCTCGCTGCCCGCCAGCGAACCCGAATAGCCGATGATCCCGGCCAGCGGCTTGACCCGCCGCGGCCCGACGTGGAGCGCCATCATGGTGCCCTGGGAGAACCCGACCAGCACCATCTTGCTTTCGTCCAGGCCGTATTCCGCCAAAAGGTGGTCGATCAGTGCGTTGAGGATGGGCGCCGCCATCCTGACGCCTTCCAGCTTCTGCTCCGTGGACGGATCTGTAATGGAGAACCACTGATAGCCCATGGGTCCGCCGTCGAAGCGGAACGGCGCGTTGGGCGCAATGAACACGGCCTTGGGCAGGATTCGGCCGAAATAGGTCGCCAGGTTGATCAGGTCGTCGCCGTCGGCGCCCACGCCGTGCAGCAGCAACACGATCTGCTCCGGCTTGGACCCGTCGCGCGGCAGCACCATGGGTCCCGTCAGGTGCGGGATTTCGTCTTCCTTCGGAAGGTCGCGCGCGGGCTTCAGGGGCTTCTTGATCTTGCTCATGGGACGGACTCGTCTAATCCTGTGCACTGCCGATAATATGGTGAGAACCGATCCTCCTTGGTACCGCAGAATGGTTAACGAATGGTGCCGACAGGTCCCGAAACGCCACCGAAAGGCCCGCCGACCGTCCATGCCCGCCACGTCCGCCGCAACCGTCACCCGCTTCGCGCCCAGCCCCACGGGACGCCTGCACCTGGGCCACGCCTATTCGGCCTGGTTCGCCTGGGCCCAAGCGGCGCGGGACGGCGGCCGGTTCCTGCTGCGCATCGAGGACATCGACCGCAGCCGCTGCCGGCCCGAGTTCGAGGCGGGCATCTTCGAGGACCTCGCCTGGCTGGGCCTTGTCTGGGAGACCCCGGTGCGCCGACAGTCGGACCACATGGACGACTACGCCCGCGCCCTGGACGACCTGAAGGCTCAAAGCTTGATCTATCCCTGCTTTTGCACCCGCAAGGACATCCAGCGCGAAATCGCCGCCGCCGGCCACGCCCCGCACGACATTCCCCGTGGGCCCGACGGGCCGACCTATCCGGGCATCTGCCGCAACCTGGACCCGGCCGACGCCGAGGTCCGCATGGCCGGGGGCGAGGCCTTCGCATTGCGCCTGAAGACGGACCCGGCGGCGGCGCGGGCCGGCCCCCTCACCTGGCGGGACCTGGAGCGGGGAGAGCAGACCGCCCGGCCGGAGATGTTCGGCGACGTGGTGCTGGCCCGCAAGGACGCGCCGACCAGCTATCACCTGTCGGTCACCCTTGACGACCATGTCCAGGGCGTGACCTGCGTGACCCGGGGCGAGGATCTGTTCGCGGCAACCCACGTCCACCGCCTGCTGCAGGCGCTGCTGGGCCTGGCGACGCCCGTCTACCGCCATCACGGGCTGTTGACCGGCCCTGACGGCAAGCGCTTCGCCAAGCGCGACAAGGCGGAAACCATTGAGAGCCTGCGCGCGAGCGGACGCACGCCGGGCGAAGTCTGGACGATGGCCGGCGTACCGGCGGAGGCCCGGCCATGAGGCTGCTCACCGCGTTGGTTGTCGTTCTGCTCGTGCAGGCCGCACCCGCCCGCGCACTCGAAGGATTGACGCCGGGCGAGGAAGCCGTGGTCACGGAAGTCGTCGACGGCGACACGGTGATCCTGGATCGCGCCGTCGCGGGCGCGACGCAGGTCCGACTGACCGGCATCCAGGCGCCCAAGCTGCCGCTCGGACGGCCCGGGTTCAAGGAATGGCCGCTCGCCAGGGAGGCCAAGGCGGAACTCGAGGCCCTGGTCCTGAACAAGCCGGTTCGCCTCTACTTCGGCGGGGCGCGCATGGACCGCCACGGGCGGCTGCTCGCCCATCTGGAGGGGCCGGACGGTACCTGGATCCAGGGCGAGATGCTGGGGCGGGGCCTGGCGCGGGTCTATACCTTCCCCGACAACCGGAAACGGGCGGCCGACATGTACGGGAAGGAAGCCCGGGCTCGCGCCGCCCGGCGCGGCATCTGGTCCCATCCCTTCTACGCCGTGCGCAAGGCCGATCCCAAGGCGTTGGCGGGCGACATCGACACCTTCCAGGTCGTCGAGGGCCGGCTCAAGGACGTCGCCGAGGTGCGCGGCGTGGTCTATCTGAACTTCGGCGCCAATTGGCGCCGGGACTTCACGGTGCGCCTGGACCGCAAGGTGGCCCGCCTGTTCCGCCGCGAAGGCCTGGGGTCCGAGGCCTTTCAGGGCCGCGTCCTGCGCGTGCGCGGCTGGTTGAAGGAGTGGAACGGCCCCATGATCGAGGCGAGCCATCCGGAACAGATCGAGGTTCTGGAAAAATAGATGCGTTCGTCCGTATAGTGCCCGCCATGCGCCGCTTTCTTACCGCCTTGGCCCTGCTTGCGCCGCTCCTGTTCGGGGCGGCCTGCACGACCAATCCGGCGACGGGCGAGCAGAGCTTCACGGCCTTCATGTCGGAACAGGACGAGCTTCGCGTCGGCGCCGAGGAGCACCCCAAGATCCTCAAGGACATGGGGGGCGAGTACATGGATCCGACGATCCAGACCTATGTGGACTGGGTCGGCGAAAAACTTGCCAAGGTCTCCGACCTGCCCGGGCTGAAGTTCAAGTTCACGGTCCTCAACGACCCCGAGATCAACGCCTTCGCCCTGCCGGGCGGCTACGTCTACATCACCCGCGGCCTGATCGCCCTGGCCGAGAACGAGGCCGAGATGGCGGGCGTTCTGGCCCACGAGATCGGCCACGTGACCGCGCGCCACACGGCGCAACGATATTCCGCGGCCATGGCGACCAACCTGGGCCTGCTCGGAGCCAGCGTCCTGGGATCCGTGTTCGGCGTGCCGGCGGACCTCAACCGCGTCGCCGGCCAGATCGGCCAGCTTTACCTGCAGGCCTATTCCCGGGACCAGGAACTGGAAGCCGACATGCTGGCCGTGCGCTATCTGACGCGGGCCGGCTATGATTCCCGGACGCTCGAGACCTTCTTCCGCAAGATGCGCCAGCACACCTCGATCACCCAACGCGTGCGCGGCCGACCGGATGAGGACCCGGCGGGCAACATCATGTCGACGCACCCTCGCACCTCCGACCGCATCGCCCAGGCCATCCAGC
Organism: Rhodospirillales bacterium CG15_BIG_FIL_POST_REV_8_21_14_020_66_15; assembly: GCA_002781745.1. Classification (GTDB taxonomy): domain Bacteria; phylum Pseudomonadota; class Alphaproteobacteria; order Rhodospirillales; family Casp-alpha2; genus UBA1479. Next base: position 3,705 of record PFFW01000074.1, on the reverse strand, counting down.
TTGCCCGCGTGCCGCCCAACGCCAACCCCCGCGTCGGGCGCGAGGACTATCTGGCCCGCATCGACGGCATGCTGTGGGGGGATTCGCCGGACCAAGGCGTCGTCCACGGCCGCGTGTTCGAACATCCGGAATTGCGCTTCCGCTTCGAGGTCCCACCCGGTTTCTACCTGATCAATTCGCCCAGGCAGGTCGCCGCGCACGGCCCGGACCGCACGATCATCCTGTTCAACCAGTTGAACCAGAAGGAAGCCCAGCGGGTCGGCGCCATGCGGTCCTACGTCTCCTCCTGGGGCGGCGGGCGGCTTGGCGGTGTGGAACGCATCGACGTCAATGGCCTGGAAGCGGCGACGGGAAGTGCGCGTATCGACACGTCGGAAGGCGTGCGCGACGTGCGCCTGGTGGCGATCCGCTTCGCCCGCGACCGGGTCTACCGCTTTCTGTTCCTGACCCCGCCCGAGGCGACGGCGCGCCGCGGCGAGGACCTTCGCCGCGTGACCTACAGCTTCCGCCGCCTCACGGAGGCCGAGGCCAAGGCGGTCAAGACGCTGAAGCTGCGCGTGCGGACCGTGACACCGGGCGACACGCCGGACAAGCTGGCGAATTTGATGCCGCTGGAATCCTTCAGGCTGGACTGGTTCATGGCCCTCAACGGCCTGACACAGGGCGACAGGCTGACGCCGGGGACCAAGGTCAAGGTGGTTACGCCCTGACCCCCGCCCCGTTACAGGATCAGGTAGAGAGGCTCCGTTTCCTCGCGCACGGATTCGAAGACCGCCACGCCGATGCCGTAGTTCACGGCCAGGCCGTCGGATGAACAGGGGAAGTAGAGCGCCGTCGACTGCTTGATGCGTTCCCTCGGTCCGCCGCGATCGAACAGGACAGCCCGCTTGGCGAAGAACGGCCGCCGTTCGGCGATGGCGCGGCGATGAAGCGGGAAGTAGCGGTCGGCGCCATCGCTGCCGGTATAGAACTCCTCGATGTATTGGCCCTGCAGGACCTTGCCGTAATGTTCGTCGATGGCGGTGCCCGAGAACTTGACGAACATCCCCTTCTCCGTGCCGGCGCGATAGTCGTGCACGAAGACATGAGGCGCCAGACGCGGAACCTTCATCAGGTCGATGGTTTCGTAATCGGGCAAGGCGCGGCCGTCGAGGCCCACAATGATGAAATTGCAGAATTCCCGGATGTCCGGCTGGTCGGTCAATTCCGCGACGCGGTCGCACACGCCGGCAAGTCCCGGCGCGGCACGTAGAGTCGTCATCACTTTCGTGTTCTCCCCATTCCCCAGGGAGAGCATATCTTTTTATGCGGAAAGGTGGAGTATTTTATTGATTCCGCTCCGCGATTTTTCGCAACGGAAAACGGCCGGACTTCAATGTCCCGAAGGGGACGTGAATATCCGGCCGCTTGCCGAAACGGTTGCCCGCGCGGGCGGGCGTTCTGCGATGATCTAGGCGGCGCGCAGAACCTTCTCCAGCTTTTCCGTCGCCCTTTCCACGTCCGTCTTGTCGACGGCGGCCAGTTCGGCGGCCAGGCGGTCGCGGGCGGCTTCGTAGATCTGGCGTTCCGAGAACGACTGGTCGGGCTGCCCCACGTTGCGGTGCAGGTCGCGCACGACCTCGGCGATGGATACGGGATTTCCCGAATTGATCTTGGCTTCGTATTCCTGGGCCCGGCGGCTCCACATGGTCCGCTTGACGCGCGCCCGGCCTTTGAGGGTGGACATCGCCTCTTCCATGATCTTGCGCGTCGAAAGCTTGCGCAGCCCCGAGGTCGGAGCCTTGGACACGGGAACCCGCAAGGTCATCCGGTCCTTGTCAAAGGAAATGACGAAAAGATCGAGCTTGTGGCCCGCGATTTCTTCGGTCTCGACACCGATGACCTTGCCGACGCCATGCGTCGGATAGACGACGTAGTCGCCGGTATCGATCTGCAGTTCTTCTTGTCTGGACATAGGTGAGGTCAACTCCGATATTACCCTTCTTTTCATTGGGCTGCCCAAGCCCGCCGCGCTCCGCTCTCCCTGACGATTGCGGTTCGACGGCACGCTCCAAGTTGTAAAAAAACCTTCCGGCGGCACAAACGTTGCCGCTGACCGATCCTCTCCTGAAGCGGGCGGCTGCCTTCCCCGGCAAGCGCTTAAGCGCTCATCCCACAGCCGAATGTTGGCCGTAAAAATCCCCCCGGACGGACAACTGGGCGATTCCGAGGGGACATAGACCTTTGAACCAACAGTTGATCACATTACCACAAAAATCGGACGAAAACCACCCCTTGGTTCGCAGGTGCACAACGCGAGGGGATACGGCGGTAATCCCGCCGTTTTTTGGAAGTGCTGCCGCGCGTACCGCACGAACGCGCGCGAGTGGCCGGTCTCAGGTGCCCTTGCCCGGATTGGGGCTCAGGAGTTCCTTCTTGCCTTCCTTGCCGTTCCACTCCTCGGCATCGGCCGGGCTCTCGCCCTTGGACGTGATGTTCGGCCATTCGGCGGCGTATTTGGTGTTGATTTCCAGCCATTCCTCGATGCCCGGCTCCGTATCGGGAACGATGGCCTCGGCCGGGCATTCGGGTTCGCACACGCCGCAGTCGATGCACTCGTCGGGATGGATGACCAGGAAGTTCTCGCCCTCGTAGAAGCAGTCCACCGGGCAGACTTCCACGCAGTCCTGGAATTTACATTTGATGCAGTTCTCGGTGACGATGTAGGTCATTGCGGGCTCCGTAAAGTCGATGAGTTCGATAAATCCAGAAAATCACTAAGCCAAACGATCGGATGGTCGCGAAGCATCGGCGCGGGCATCTACTTACGCCCTATCGGCGTCGCGCTCAAGCCGCGCCAGCGCCCGCTTGCGGGCGGCGCCGCTGTCGCGGTCGGGGACATGCAGGAGCCCCGCCACGCGGCGCGCCAGACTGGCCTCGAAATCATGCAGTTCTCCGTCCGAGCAGGCGACGGACCAGATCATTTCCAGAACCCGCACCCGGTCCTCCGGCGCCATGCGGTCCTTGATGGCCCGGGTGACGCCGTAAAGCTCGACCGAGGCATCGACGCGCGCCCGCGCGTCGGCGACCAGGGCATCCGCTTCGACGTCCCGCAGGCCGAACTCGTCGGTCAGCAGTTGGCGGATGACCGCTTCCTCGCCGACATCGAAATCGTCGTCGAGGGACGCGGCCTCGACCAGCAGAAGGGCCGTGGCCTCCTTCAGTTCCCGCGCTTCGGCGGCGGGTGCCGGGCCCGCATCGGCGGCGGCAAGGCGGTCGGCCCAGGATTTGAGCTTGGCAAGCATGGCTTTCAACTAGCACGCGCCAGCGCCCCCCTCAACCACAGCTATGATGCGGGTTTTCCTTGCCCGCGCCGCGCGCCCCTCCTACACCTCGGAAATCATGACGTCACCCGACGACCTCCGCCTGGATTTCCCGGCGACACGGCGGAATCAGGACCCGATCCTGGAGGTCCTGGCCCGTGTCCTGCCGCCCGAGGGACTGGTGCTGGAGGTCGGCTCCGGCTCGGGCCAGCACGTCGCCGCCTTCGCGGCGGGCCTGCCGCACCTGGCGTGGCAGGCCTCGGACCCGGCCCCCCGCCACCGCGCCTCCATCGACGCCTGGGCGCGGCACGCGGGGCTCGACCTTGCGCCGGCCCTCGACCTGGACGTCACGCGACGGCCCTGGCCCATCGAACGGGCGGCCGCGGTGATCTCCGTCAACATG
>PFFW01000047.1:1965-8331 GCA_002781745.1 Rhodospirillales bacterium CG15_BIG_FIL_POST_REV_8_21_14_020_66_15 | reverse complement strand
GTCGGAACCTTCACCGAGGAAGAATGCCGAAACTACTTCAGAAACGCAAAATACGGTTCCGTCAAAACGTGAAGGACTCTAGGCGAAATACCAAAGGTCCGCCAGGTAGTGGACGAGGATGACCAGCGGCAGGCTGCCGCCGCGCCGGTAGAGATGCATCAGCAAGAGCCCCCAGACGCAGGCCACGGCCGTGTCGGCCAGGCCCTGCGGCAGGTGCAGAAGGCCGAAAACCAGCGACGATCCCAGGTAGAGGCCCATGGCACCGCCGCCCCGCGCGCGCCACCACTCCGCCCACAGGCGGCGGAACACCAGCTCCTCCGACACCGCCACCAGGGCCAGGCCGAAGGTCAGGTCGGCGGCTTCCCACACCGGGTTGTCGAGCGGCGGGAACGTGACGTCGGGGAACAGCAGGGTATCGAACGCCTGGCGCGCCGCCAGGCCGTCCGTCGCCGTATCGGCGGCGACGATCGCCGCGGCGCCGAACAGCGCCCAGCGCCATACCGCATCGGTGAGCGGGGGCAGGGGGCGCCGGCAGGCCTCCGTGAAGGCGCTCCAGCCGAGCGCGACGATCAGGGCGCGCTGCGCGTAGTCAACCAGGTAGACGTCCGTGCCGTCGGCCAGGAATTTGGCCCAGCCCAGGTAGAACAGGGCGATGAGCAGGAAGAGCCGTGCGCCCGGGGCCCGCATCGCGGGCATCACCCCATGCCGTCGATGAGCGCGCAGGTCTTCCTCATCTCGGTGAGGACGAGGTCGAAGAACGCGTCGAGCCGGCCGCGCAGGTCGGCCGACAGCGTCAGCAGCTTGGAGCGCGCGTCCTTGGGATTGTTCTGTTCGATCAGAAGGCCCTTCTGAAGCGCCACGTCCAGATACTTGCCCGCCGTATGGGCGCTTTTGATGCCCGTCATGAACTTGAGCGCGTCCGTCTTGCGCACCGGCGTGCGGGCGCGCCACATGCTGGTCAGCAGGTCCCAGTAGGCGGCGTCGTAGAAGTCCGTGTCGCCCTCGAACACGCGCACCCATTCGCGGCCGATGGTGTCGGTGAAGTCCATGTAGGCACGGTGCTGTTCGTTGCTGAAATTCAGCTTCATCGGATCGTTGCCCCAATTTCTTTTTTGCACGGCGCGCCAATCCCCCCAGGGCGCGCCGCCGCCCCTCGGGGCTTTATAGCGCATCGGAAACTAGATGCAAAAATGAAATTAGTTATTGACATCATAATTGCATGTAAATATACATTCGATATTCTGTCCAATGGACAGGCGAAAAGGTTCCGCCGGAACCGCGGTAGGAGGTAGTTATGTCACGCAAAACCATCGAACGGGCCCCCGCGGCCTCGCAAACGAATTTCCCGAAACGCCGGGCTTCCCGGCTGGCCGCGACGGCGACGGCGGCCGCCATGGCGGCCGTCGCGCTGGGCGGCTGCGTCAGCGACGGCCAATACGCGTCCAAGGAAGGCTGGGGCACCCTGCTGGGCGCCGGCACCGGCGCCTTGGTCGGCTCGCAGATCGGCCAGGGCCGCGGCCAACTGGCGGCGGTCGCCATCGGCACCCTGGCGGGCGGCTTCCTTGGCAACCAGGTGGGCCAGTCGCTCGACCGCGCCGACCGGCTCTACATGAACCAGGCCCAGAACGCGGCGCTGCAGCGCGCCGACTGGCAGCCCGTGAACTGGTCCAACCCCGACAGCGGCAACTCGGGCACCGTTACGCCGGTCCGCACCATTCAGCACACGGGTACCGGCGAAGTCTGCCGCGAATACCGCACCACGGTGAGCATCGGCGGCCGGGTCGAGGAAGGCTACGGCACCGCCTGCCGCACCGCCGATGGCGCCTGGCGCATTTCCGGCTGACCGACGACACGGCAGGGAGTCTCCTTCCAAGCACCTTCCTCTCCTCCAACAGGGACGGTTCGACCTCCTCCCTGTCCCTGCCTGGGCCGTCCCGCCTCCGCGCGGGGCGGCCCTTTTTCTTGAAGGCCGTCCCTGGACCGTTGCCTCCGGCCCCGTGTTCGGGCTACCTGTTTGCCGCCATTCCGGAGGGCCCCCATGACCAGAGAGATCAGCGAAACCAAGACCGTCACCGCCTGCCTGATCGTCATCGGCAACGAAATCCTGTCGGGCCGCACGCGCGACGCCAACCTGCAGTTCCTGGCGGAAAACCTGAACGCGCTGGGTATCCGCCTGATGGAGGGCCGGATCATTCCCGACGTGGAGGACACCATCATCGCCGCCGTGAACGACGCGCGGGCCCGCTTCGACTACGTGTTCACCACGGGCGGCATCGGCCCGACCCACGACGACATCACCGCCGCCGCGGTCGCCCGCGCTTTCGGGCGCAGGCTGATCCGCCATCCGGCGGCCGAGGCGCTGCTGCTCGCCCATTACAGGCCCGAGGACGTGACGCCCGAGCGCATGAAGATGGCCGACGTGCCCGAGGACGCGGTCCTTTTGGACAACCCGGTCAGCCGCGCTCCCGGATTCCAGGTCGACAACGTGTTCGTGCTGCCGGGCGTGCCGCGGATCATGCAGGCCATGTTCGACCTGTTCAAACACCGTCTCGCGGGCGGTGCGGCCATGCTGTCCAGGTCCATCGCCTCCTACACGCCCGAGGGCGAGATCGCGGCGCGCCTGGCGGACCTGCAAGGGGCATATCCGGCGCTCGAAATCGGCAGCTACCCGTTCTCGCGCGACGGCAGGCACGGCGCGACCATCGTCATCCGCGGCACGGATCAGGCCGACATCGCCCAGGCCGCCGACGCCCTGCGCGCGATCATCCGCGGCCTGGGCGGCGAACCGCAGGACGTGGACCTTTAGCGTCAGCGCCTGACGATGAATTCCGTCACGTCGGCGCGGTCCTGCCAGCCGGCGCGCACCAGTTCCGGGTCCGGGTGTTCCTCCTCGGGCCGGCCGAGGCACAGATAGGCGACCAGCCGCCACGCGTCGGGCACATCGAGGATCTGCGAAACCCGCTCGGGGTGGATGATCGACACCCAGCCGACGCCGACGCCCGCCGCCCGCGCCGCCAGCCACAGGGTGTTGACGGCGGCGACCACGGAATAGGGCAGCATCTCCGGCATGGTGTTCTGGCCGAGGCCGTGCCCGCGCACCGTCGCCTGGTCGGAAAACACGGCAAGCTGCACGGGGGCCCGGTCCAGGCCCGCCAGTTTCAGCCCGGCATAGGTCCGGGCCCGCTCGCCGGAATACCCTTCAAGGGCGTCCTTGTTGGCGGTCTCGAAGTCGTCGCGCACCCGTTTGCGGCGCGCCGGGTCCTCGACGATCACGAAGCGCCAGGGCTGCGAGTTGCCGACGCTGGGCGCCAGCGCCGCCTGGGCCAGCAGGCCCTCGACCAGGCCGTCGGGCAGGGGCACCGTTCGGAACCGCCGCACGTCGCGCCGCCACAGGAACAGGTCGCGCAGCTTGTCGCGGAACGCGGCGTCGAACTCGGGCGGGGCGTCGGGCTGTGGCTCGCTCATGGGTCCGAGGTGTAGCCCCTGGGGCGGGGGCGGGCAACCGTCCTTGGCCCTTGCGGCGCAAAGGCCGTAGGATTACCAGAGGCATGCCGCAACGGCGGCCGCGCGCGGGCGTGGTGAAATTGGTAAACACAAGGGACTTAAAATCCCTCGGCTTCGGCCTTGCCGGTTCAAGTCCGGCCGCCCGCACCACCCGCTTTCGCTTACGCTACAGCGCGGTTAAGCGGTGGAGCGTTAGCGAAACGGGTGCCGCGCTGTAGCCGCGCCGAAGCGCAGCGCAGGCGGGAGCGGAAGCGGGCCCATGAAGTACGTGTACATCCTGCAAAGTGAAATCGCCCCTGACCGGTATTACGTCGGCTCGACCGTCGATCTGGCACGGCGGCTGAGCGAGCACAATTCCGGTAACTCCATCCATACCAACAAGTTCAAGCCCTGGCGGGTGAAGACCTATCTGGCCTTCGAGGATCACGCCAAGGCCGACGCCTTCGAGGCGTTCCTGAAAACCGGCAACGGCCGGCTGTTCGCCAAGAAGAGACTGTAGATCAACGTCTAAAGGTTCATTTTCTGGACGCGCGGCACCTAAGACGCGTACGTTACGGTGAGAGGATAGTCCAGATCACAAAACCGCGCCGCAGCCTTCCGAGGCGAAGGCGGGGCGGTGCAAGCTGTAGCTGGTACGAAAATCTCTCGGGCTTTCGCCCGTGCGGGTTCAAGTCTGGCTGTCCGCACCATTTTTCGAGACAATGGATGAGCGACACCGACCGAACAACCGCTCTTGGACTCGCCCGATATGCGGTCGAATTTTATGAAGCTGCAGTTGCGGCAGACGAAGCATTGGAGGACCGGCCAGAGTTTTTGAGCGTGCCATCCGTGCCGGTATTGTTTCTGACCGCGCATTCAATCGAGTTGATCTTAAAATCTTATCTTCGGCATCGCGGATATACCCTTAAACAACTTTCGGGTCTGAATCACAACTTGAAGAAGGCTTGGGAGGCCGCCGTTGGCCGTGAAATCGAGAAGTTTGTGGTTCTCAATCAGGTGGATGTCGGTGTTCTAGGCCTTATCAGCGACCTCCATTCATCGACCGAACTTCGTTACATCGTAACAGGAGCAAAGATCTTTCCCTCGTTTGGTGCGCTTCAAGACCTCACAGAGAAATTGTTGGACGCCATTGGTCCAGAAGTTGGATACCGCTCCTATGGACGCGGCGTATAATCATTTGTGACAACTAGGCGCTTAAGTTGTTGCAGACGTTGCCGCAATGTTGCGCCAAACAGCCGGTATATTCCGATTAGAGGCACAGGTTTCAGCGCCTATTTTCTCAAGCAAAAGGGACCTAAAATCTCTCGGCTTCGGCTTTGCCGGTCGGGCGTCCGGGCATCGGTCGGCTTCGGCCCCGCGGGGCCGGGCGCGGTCACAGGTCCGGATAGGTCCTGGTAATGTTGTCGAGGTAGAATTCCAGCTTCTTGCGGAAGGAATCGCTGAGGGTGACGAGCTGCGTGCGCGAGTCGTTTTCCTTCTGCCGCTTGTTGATCACGCCGTCCATGGCCAGTTGCGCGATCAGCTTCAGCGTCGTCGACTTGGACGCCGCCACGGACACGCAGATGTCCGACACGTTCAGGTTCTTTCCCGCGTACTGGGCCTCGGCGATGAGGAACAGGACGTCCCATGTCAGGTTCTGCGTCCCGGCGTTGCGGTAGAGCGTGTTCTGGGTCGCACGGGATTGCTGCACCCATCGGACCTTGTCCAGGTATTTCGAGTTTTCTATCTTTGCTTGCGAGCGAGCGTTCGCCATGCTTGCCTCTTCCCCGAAGGTTTAGCGTCTAGTCCACTGGAATCCTTACGGATCGGTACCCGTATATTCGTTTACAAGGCCGAGTGTGAGCAGAAAAAGGTCCGAAAATCGGCACCGGTTCACTTTTAACGATAGTGGCGATTTTTGCAACATACGCGGAACCGTCACCGGGGCCTTGCAGGCCCCGTGGGGCATATGCCCTTTGGTCAGGCTTGCGCGCGTTTTCCAGAATGGGCATCCTACGCCACAAATCATAACCTCCGGGTCAACCGGCGGGTTCTTCGAGGGGTGCTTTTGGGCCGCGGCTTTACCCGTCAGGGTAACGCCCATTAGTGCACAGGGGATCCAACATGGAAACAAACCTCGCCGGCAAGACGTACGAGGTGCAGACCGAGTCCGACGGCAAGTGGACGCTCCACGCTTCCCATAACGTGAAGTCCCAGGCGATCCAGCAGGCGCAGGCCCTGCTGGACACCCACAAGTACACCGGCGTGAAGGTCATCGCGGAAAGCGACCGCAAGGGCACCGAGACCATCTTCAACGAAAGGTCCGAGGTCACCGACAAGGGCCTGACCATCGTGCCCATCGATTCCTCGCCGGTGTGCGAGACCCTGGCCGATTTCTACCAGCTTGGGGCGCGGCGCACGGCCGGGCGGCTGTTGCGCCAGTACCTGGACGACGTCGGCATGACGGCCCTGGAGCTGGCCTTCGATTTCGGCCGCCTGAAGATGCTGGAGCGCGACGACAAGCTCTACATCGGCGCCCTGTCGCGCCTCGCCAGCCTGCAGGTCGACAAGGAGGCGGGCGAGAAGCCCGCCGACCGCCAGACCAAGCTGGAACGCCTGTTCAATCAGCTGATGGCCAATGCGCAGAAGATGATGCGGCGCGAGGATCTGGCCGAGGCCGTTCACGCGGGCGGCCTGCAGGCCCTGATCGACAAGGTCAACGCCGAGGCGCCGACCGACGAACGCCACGCCCTGGTCCTCGCCGGATTGGCCGCCTACATGGGCGAGCAGGGGGACTGGAGCGGCAAGATCGAGGCTCTCGTCAAACTGCTGGACGGCCAGGCCGGCGTGGTCGTCCAGGCCTATGTCGACGAGGCCCTTGCC
>PFFW01000047.1:0-1851 GCA_002781745.1 Rhodospirillales bacterium CG15_BIG_FIL_POST_REV_8_21_14_020_66_15 | reverse complement strand
CGCGTCGAACCACTCGATCCCATCACCATGCACTGACCCTGGAGAATGCGATGACCTCTGAGATTGAAACGACCGAACCGCTGTCATTCTGCGCGGCTCTGGTACGGCTGGACGAACTTGCGCAGGACATGCGTTTAGGAAACCTCGACGAGCGCCTCGCGCGGCTGGCCGAGGATGTCGCTGAAGCGCATCGGCTCAAGCACATCTTGCTCGACCGGGCGGCCGAGGTCCGCGAAGCGATCGCGTCCCTGCGTGGTACCGCTAGGCCGCCGCGTCCGGCCTAGAGATTGTCACGGACTGCAGCGAAGCTTTCGGCCATGCGGAGGAGCAGGACGCCGAGGGCGACGAGCTGCAGTCCGGACAAAGCGGCGGGCAAGCGTTCGTGGTACCGAGCCGACAGCGCCCATTCTTTATCGCTGACATCAAACGGAGAGGCGCGACGGGATTGCATCCATAAAAACTGGCGCAGGTCCGTCACAGCCTCCAACCTCGATGGCACCACCCTCCCAGCGAAGCGTTTCAAGACTGCGAGAGAGGCAAGGGGCGAGCGTGCTCCTCGATCGCGCGCGGTATGCCTATACGGACAAACCCGAGAAGAAGCTCGGCACTGCAAGAGCCGCACTCCCTCGAGAGGGCATCTCACCCACGCTCACTCTGCGGATTTGTGCGACTTCCTGCTGCGAGCCAACAAGCGTTGCTCGCACTCCGCCAGGTCGAAGCGAACGACATTGCCGATGGCTATGCACGGTCGGATGACGCCGTCGCGGTGATACCAGTTTTTGACCGTCGAGCGCGACACCCCGAAATGAGCGGCGAGGTCGTCGATCGTCACGATTGTTGAGGACGAGTTGGACGCGCTGATGTCACGCTTGACCATATCCGTATCCGCGGGCGCACGTCCACTGCCCGCACGAGCGAGCATCAGACGACAGGGTGCCAGCAGACTACGGGTGGCTGATACGATCCTGCCGGATCGCTCCGTAGAATAGCCTCGGGTCGCAGCTTAGGAATTTATCCGCAATACCGATTTTGTCTCGCACGCTACCAGGCGCCTTTTGCCGAGGCACCTCGAGAAACGGCCACATTGGGCAAGATACCATATTCGCCTCCATCGCGTATCACGACAGATAAGCTCTGTTGCCTTGATCGTGGTTCGTAACAGTAGGATTGAGGGCCGCCATGCCTCCAGTTCGGCGATTCCGCCGTATCACGTTCCCCGTTTGCCTAGCGGTCACGTGACACTGTAGTCACTTCCAATAGCTCGAGCTTATGGGAATTCGCTAACCAGTCAAGCTGCTGCCGGGCGAGATCGCATGGCGGGGCCTACCGGACTTCTACGTAGGGTATCAGAGCGGTCGCCGGCCTCTGACCTCGTCCAGCACACTTTGTGGCACGACCTCGCCCTGGATGACGAACGGATTGCGCTTCGGGTCGATGCGACCTGCCAAGTAATCCGCCCAATCCGTCATGAGACGCCGGCGCTTCTCGAGGAGATGGCCGCGGTTGTACGCTCTCACCGTTTCATCGCCCACGAGATGGCCCAGGGCTTTTTCGGCCAGTGCCGCTTCGTGGAAGGTTGCAGAATCCACCCACGTCCGGAACGTGGCACGGAAACCGTGGGTCGTGACGTACACCCCCATGCGCTCACGGCAGTGCTCGAGCGCCGTCAGCGACAGAGGCCTGAGCCTCTGGCCGGGGAACAGCAGCTCATCGTCAGCCTTCGTGATCCTTAGGCCTTCGACCCGGTCGAGGATCTCAATGGCTCGGTCGCACAGTGGAACGATGTGGTCTTCGCTGGTGTGTCGAGCGCCCTTGCGCCCCTTCATTCGTTCTGCAGAGATCGTCCACGTT
>PFFW01000010.1:5557-8371 GCA_002781745.1 Rhodospirillales bacterium CG15_BIG_FIL_POST_REV_8_21_14_020_66_15 | reverse complement strand
TGGACGTCATGCGCGCCGCCGAGGAACGCGAGCGCGCCGGTGGCAAGGTCCTGCACCTGGAAGTCGGCCAGCCCGGCACAAAGGCGCCCGCCAAGGTCATCGAGGCCGCGCGCCGCGCGCTCGACGGGGACCGCATCGGCTATACCAACGCGCTTGGCATGTGGGGCCTGCGCCAAGCGATCGCCCGTCACTATGGCGACACCTACGATGTCAAAGTCGATCCCGAGGACGTGGTCGTCACCACCGGATCGTCGGGCGGCTTCGTGCTGTCCTTCCTGGCGGCCTTCGATTCCGGCGACCGGGTCGCCCTAGCGTCGCCGGGATACCCGGCCTACCGCAATATCCTGACCGGGCTGGGGGTCGAAGTCGTGGACTTGCCGACGACGCTCGAGGACAACTTCCAACCGACTGTGGCGCGGCTCAAGGCGCTCGAACGGGACCCGGATGGCCTGATCGTCGCCAGCCCGTCCAATCCGGCGGGTACCATGATCCACCCGGCGGAGTTCGCGGCGCTGATCGCCCATTGCCGGGAGCGAGGCATCCGCCTGATCTCGGACGAGATCTACCACGGCATCACCTATGGAGTGCCGGGCGTGACGGCGCTGGCCCATACGCGCGACGCCGTGGTCATCAACAGCTTCTCCAAATACTACTCCATGACTGGATGGCGGCTCGGCTGGATGGTCGTGCCGTGCGACCTGCACCGGGCAGTCGAATGCCTGGCCCAGAACCTGTTCATTTCGCCGCCCGCGATTTCCCAGCACGCGGGCATGGCGGCCTTCGACTGCTCCGAAGAACTGGAGGCGAACGTTCGCCACTACGCTCGCAACCGGGCGCTTCTGCTGGACAAGCTGCCCAAGGCCGGGTTCACGCGCCTGGCGCCTGCCGAGGGGGCCTTCTACATCTACGCCGACGTGTCGGAATTGACCGACTGCGCGACTGAGTTCTGCCGCCGCATGTTGGCCGAGGTCGGCGTGGCGGCGACTCCCGGCGTCGATTTCGACCCGACCCGGGGTGACCGTTTCGTGCGCTTTTCCTTCGCCGGCAGCGAAGCCGAGGTTTCCGAGGCCGCCGACAAGCTTTTGACCTGGAAGCGCTGAAAAACAAAGAAAAACGCCGACGGGCCGGTTCACCCGTCGGCGTTTCGTCATCCGATCGCGTCAGTGGCTATTCGACCAGTCGGTTCCACCAGCCGCGGCGGGCCGCACTGCTTTCCACACCGGCGCCGACCTCGATCACCACGGTTTTGGCGCTGTCCGCCTCCGGTTCACCCGGGGCGGGCTCGGCCGTGGCGGCGGCGGGGACGGGATCCGGCGCCGGTTCCGGAGAGGACGGCTGAGCCGCTTCCGGCATGGGCATAGGCTGTTCGGCGACCGTGTCCGGCGCGGGGGGCGGGGCCTCGGCGGCTTCCGCCGTGCCCGTTTCTGTCTCGGCCCCGGTCTTCTTGGCGCGGCGCCGGCGCGGCTTGTCCGGCTTGTCCTCGCCGCCGCCGTCCTCGGCGGCTTTCGTGGTCCGCCGCGCGCGGGACCGCTTCGGCTTCGCTTCCGCTTCCGCGGCGGGTTCCGCGTCGGTCTCGACGGTCTCGGCCGCCGGAAGGTCGCCGGTTTCGGCGCTCACGGCCGGGGTTTCGTCCCCGGAAGCGGGCGTTTCCTCGTCCGAAACGCCATCTTCAGCCGTTTCGGTCAGGGCTCCCTCGGCCGCGGGCTGGGCCGTCTGGCCGTCTTCGGCGCGGGGCTCGTCGGAACGCCGCCGGCGGCGTCCGCCGCGGCGACCGCGGCGGCGCCGTTTGGGCTGGCCGTCTTCCGACTGCTCGGTTCTGCCCTCGCGGGTTTCGCGCGCCTCAGTCTCGTCCTCGCCCTCGTCGTCCTCGTCGTCGTGACCTTCGGCCTGGCCCTCGGTCTGCGCCTCGCGCGTCTCGTAGGTGTCGCCCTCGCCGCGCTTGCGGCGACTGCGCCGCCGCCGCTTGCGGCGGCCGCCGTCTTCCTCGGCCTTTTCCTCCTGGGGTTCGGTATGAAGTTCGACGACCGCTTCCGCGGCACCGTCGGCCTTGATCCGGTCAAGACGGTGGTCGGGCGGAATCAGGGTGTCGTCGGCCTCGATCCGGATGGTCAGGTTGAAGCGCTGCTCCATATCGGCGATGGCGTGGCGCTTGTTGTTGAACAGGTAGAGCGCCACCGACGTCGGCGTGAAGAGGGTAAGCTGCCTGGAGCGGCCCTTTTGGCCTTCCTCGCCCAGCACGCGCAGCATCTGCAGCGCCGTGCTTTCCGTCGAACGGCGCACGCCCGAGCCGCCGCAGTGGGGGCAGGACTCGAAACTGGTCTCGTGGAGGGACGGGCGCAACCGCTGGCGCGACAGTTCCAGAAGGCCGAAGGGGCTGATGCGGCCGATCTGGATGCGCGCCCGGTCGTGGCGCATGGCGTCCTTCAGGGCGCGCTCCACCTTGGTCTGGTTGCGGCTGACCTCCATGTCAATGAAGTCGATGACGATCAGGCCCGCAAGGTCGCGCAGGCGCAGCTGCCGGGCGATTTCCTCGGCCGCTTCCATATTGGTCTTGAGCGCCGTCTCCTCGATGTTGCGCTCCTTGGTGGCGCGCCCCGAGTTGACGTCGATGGAGACCAGCGCCTCCGTCGGGTTGATGACGATGTAGCCGCCCGACTTCAACTGCACCTCGGGTTCGTGCATGGCATCCATCTGGCTTTCGACCTGGAACTTCTGGAATACCGGGATGTCGGTTTCGTCGTGGGGCTGGACCTTCTTGGCATGGCTCGGGATCAAGAGCTTCATGAAGTCCTTGGCCGCGCGGTAGGCGTCGTT